>CAZILT010000164.1:0-3240 GCA_964540185.1 uncultured Dehalococcoidales bacterium | reverse complement strand
CTCAATGTTATCCTCTCTTTCATGGGGACATTTTCCCCTAACAATTAGAGAGGACAAAATCCTATAACATCGACAGAAGTATGTATAGGTCTTGACATACTATTTAGTTAACCTTATGATAGTAATAGTTAACTAAAACTAGTTGGAGGTAATAAATCATGGTTGAGGGAAAAGCAAAACAACCGTATAATTGGGAAGAGGTGTTTTCTTTTGATCGCCTGAAGCGAGCTGTGACAGGCAGGGTCCTAGATGAAATTGAAGGCATATGGCAGGGGAAAGAACCTATAAGTCCTGAGCAAATCAGCGAAGTAATTAACAATGAATGGAATAAAGTCAAGGAAGCAGTGCGATCATCACCAGCAGCAAGGGAAGCCTTTCGAAAGTATCTAGAACGCACCGTCTCAGAGGAAATAGATAAGCTAATACAAGAAAATAAAGATGAACTAGAGTCTTTAGGAGTGGTTGAGAGAAGTTTGTAAATTGGCCTTAAGAGACAAAGATAACCAAGAGGTTGAGGTCAACGCTGAGTTGGCTATGGAGCAGATAAACAGGCATTTGAACGTGGTAAATGAAAGGCTGGATAATATGGACTCAGTAATCACCTCACTTGTAGAAAGGGTAATGCAGCAGCCCGTCACACTAGAAGTCTTATGCCCTAAATGCGGTCAAGCCATACAAATCAACATAACAAGCAATGTGAGAACAAAAGGCTAGATACAAACTGCTTGTAGCAACCCTTACACTACTTTTACTGCCGTCCCATAAGCTACCATCTCAGCAGCTCCAGACATCACCATTGAGGTTACAAATCTAGTGACTACTACAGCATTGGCTCCCATCTTCTCAGCTTGCTCCACCATCCGCTGTAGAGCTTCCTCTCGAGCCTGCGCCAGCATTACAGTGTAATCTTTAACTTCACCACCGACGATATTTCGCATGCCAGCCATAATATCACGCCCCATGTGTCTGGCTCTAATAGTGCTCCCTCTAACTAAGCCCAGAGTTTCTACTATTCTCTTACCCTCTATCTGCTCTGTAGTAACCACAATCATTTTTCTACCCCCTTAAATCTCTCTTTTTCTTCCTTTGCTGCTTGGCACCTCTCCCGACCCAGTGACACCAGGAGAATAATAACCCCAATAGCTATAGCAACGATGGCCATCTTGACCGCTAAGGGCCAAGATGGGAAAGCCCGGCCGAATAGCTGATAGAGCCCCCAGCCAGTTAAAATTCCCAAGCCAACGCCTAGCAAGATACCTCCTAACCTTCGCATTTCACCTCCTTAACCTTAAACTGCTTAATTGCTGAACCGGCTGGTAATAGGTAACCTTCTATCTTTACCAAATTCCCTGGGGGTTATCTTTATACAGGGGGGAGACTGACGGCGCTTATATTCATTCCTATCCACCAACTTGGCTATTCTCATTACTACATCACGGTCAAAACCCATAGATACAATCTGGTCAATCGCCACGTTATCTTCCACATACGCTTTTAAAATGGGGTCCAGAACCTTATATGGTGGCAGAGTATCTGTATCTTTCTGACCAGGTCTCAGTTCAGCCGAGGGTACTTTAGTCAAAACGGTTGATGGTATCACCTCTCTCCCTGACTTCCGGTTCTTGTATTTACATAATGCGAAAACCAGTGTTTTGGTAACGTCTTTAACCACAGCAAATCCACCAGCCATATCTCCGTAAAGAGTGGTATAGCCGGTAGCCATCTCGCTTTTGTTACTACAAGTAAGCACCAACCAACCAAACTTATTGGATAAAGCAAAGAGTATATTGCCTCTTATCCTGGCTTGAATATTCTCCTCAGTCACATCAGGCTGAGTATCTTTGAAAGATTCCGCCAGCATCTCTAGATATGAATCGAACGCTTTCTCAATAGGGATTACCTTAAGTTCTATTCCCAAGTTCCTTGCCAAGAGTTCAGCATCTGATTTGCTGCCTGGCGATGAGTAGCGAGAAGGCATAGAAACACCTACAACATTGCCAGCCCCCAGAGCATCCACCGCTATAGTAGCCACCAGGCTGGAGTCAACCCCCCCAGATAAACCAATAACTACCTTTTTAAAACCATTCTTGTGCACATAATCCCTGGTGCCGAGAACAAGTGCCTGGTATATCTCTTCCAGGTCACTCAGTTTCTCAACTTGCCTTGATGATAAAGGAGGTTTAACCACTGTGGAATATTGGCTTGGGACTTCTATCTTGGTAGCTTGCCCCAACTCCTGTTTAACTAAAAGTGCCCCCTTCCTTAATCGAGGATCGCGCAACTTTGAACGAAATACCGATTCCACATCCAAATCTTTAACTATAAGATCTTCCTCAAACTGTTTTCCTTTGGCGATGATTTCTCCTCTCTCATTAATAATAAAACTATTTCCGTCGAATACCAGCTCATCCTGCCCACCAACCAGGTTGTTAAAGGCAACAATAGCTACATTATCCGATGCTCTGATAGCAAGCATTCTCTCCCTAAAGTCTCCCTTTCCAGCATGATATGGAGAGGCACTTATATTAATCAGCATTTTAGCCCCAGCATAAGCCTGCACCATTGCCGGTCCAGCTTCATACCACATATCTTCATAAATAGTTACACCTATATCGATACCATAGATGACAAAAATAGGGTACTCAGTTCCTGCCTGGAAATACCTATTTTCACCGAAGACACCATAGTTAGGGAGATAAACCTTATGGTATGCACCCACCAATTTATTATCGTAGATCACCGCTGCAGCATTATATATGTCACTATCGCTATCAACAAAGCCTACTACCACCGCTATACCTGAGGTATGCTTTACTATTTCCTTGAGGCATTCCTGATTTCGCTTAATGAACTGTGGGTTGAGCAGCAAATCCTCAGGAGGGCAACCTGTTATAGCTAATTCGGGAAAAGTCAATAAGTCAACACCGAGCGACTTTGCCTCATTGATAAATTGTATTATCTTATTTGTGTTATTGCCCAAGTCACCCACAGTAGGGTTGACTTGAGCCATCCCCAATCTAAGAGTTTGCACCTTACCTCCTCGTCACTATCACCATAGCATACTATATTATTTTATAACCCTTAGGATGTTAGATTATATCACTTTATCGAGACGGTGTGATTGATTCGCAGACCTGTTGCTGTCAAGGGAAAATGTCCTCTAATTGTTAAGCGAAAATGTCACCCCCTCTTATCAACATATATTTTGAAACCTCTTCGCCAGGGATGATTCAGGGGAGG
>CAZILT010000163.1:0-2469 GCA_964540185.1 uncultured Dehalococcoidales bacterium | reverse complement strand
GTGGAATACCTTTCAATCTGACACCTCCGTCTTTCTATTCTACCTGACTTTGGTGTCCATTAAATCCATCCTACCCCAAAGATACCTCCGACAATCGCATAAGTTACTATCTTTTTGGCGATATTCCTCCTCTGGCTTATTGCACCTACTAATGATGAAAAAGGGATAACAAAAAAATTAATCCCGAAGGCACTTAATAAAGGCAAACCTGCAAGATTAAGCAAAGGTATTCTTACAGTTCCTCCGCCAATTCCAAACATACCGCTCACGAAACCCGAGAAAAGTCCAATACACAGATAGGCTATGTTTTGTGTTATCAATTCCATACTTCTTTATGGCTTCCTCGGCATTCTAGACTCGCCGAGAATACACTCACAGGGGAGCGTTTGTCACTAGAGCCCTATCTTCAGCGCTTTCTGTGTGGAAAACAGAAGATATTGGCAAAGGACGTTAACCTTAATGGCGCGCCTAGAGGGATTCGAACCCACGACCCCCGGTTCCGAAGACCGGTGCTCTTGTCCGCTGAGCTATAGGCGCAAGGGTGAGTGGTGGGATTTGAACCCACGATCTCCAGGGCCACAACCTGGCGCCTTAAACCACTGGGCTACACTCACCATAAATATGAATATTATACTGACGATTGCCACCAGTTTCAATCCTAGCTAAGGGGTACAATTGTCACCTTTCCCCAGATGCCTATCTTGTTGCCCTTTATGATAACTATGCCGCGTAATCCATCTATTTCTTGAGCCTTGTCGATTGCCCTGGCAATATCGTCTGCATCCTTGACCATGTTACCTATAGCGGTGGCTATGGCATCCGCCAGGGGTGCCGAGGAGGAGATGGCGGTGACGGCATCAGCACTGCCCAGGCTTAGAGAATGACCTATGAATGCTGAAGAGGTGCATATGCCTAGAGGTGTTTCCTGGGGTGTGATTTCTAGAGCTATTTTTCCTGTAAAGGGAGATTGGCCGGCATAGATCCCTACCAGTCTTTTCTGTAATATTTTTAGAAAAATGTCACCGCCATTTTCCACAATTACCTCTGGCGAGAGGGGAAGCAAATCTTTACCTACGGCTTCAGCAATGACACCGGCTACTGCTGCCATGGGTCCGACGCCGGCTATTTGTGAGGCTTTAGCCATTTCTTTAACAATGGCTGGGGCATCTTTCTCAGCGTGGTATGGCTTTAAGGTAGTTAGGAAAAGGGGGTGGTGCTCAATATATTTCTCTAGAGGGGCACGGTGTTTTAACAAAGATGTGAGAGCTTTACTCCTGAGTTTGCGCTGGGCCCGGATGTATAAATCTGTTTGGTTCGCTACTACGCTAAATGAGACTAAGTCGCTGTCCTTAATCCAGTGGCGATAGGTTCGTGGCTCATACATTTAGAAATACAATTTCATGGCTCGAGGTGGGCAAGCCTTAACGCACAGTCCACAGACGACGCATTTATTATGGTCAAAGAGCACCTTCCTAGTCTTTGGTTCCAGGGAAAAAGCTCCAGTGGGGCAAACGGCGATACATGCTCCACAGTGAGTGCACCTCGCTTCATCTCGAACCACATCCTGGCTTAATGATTGTATCTTTACTCCTACTTCACCTAGATATTGAATGCCTTTATCGTAGTTTTTCTGGTCGCCACTTAGCTCTATAATTAACAAGCCTTCCTCCCCGGGCGATATTGAAGCCTTGAGGATGTTAAAGCTGAGGTTGAAATCTTTGGCCAGATGGTAAACAACTGGCTGTCCTGTCACACGGGGAGGGAAGTGAAGCACTATTCTTCTAGAGATGTCCATCTTACTACTCCGTTATTGGTCTTTCTATAAGTGGCCTAAAGGTTATGCCTGATTCTATTCCAGGCAAAGGGGCCACAGGCTCAGTAAGCAGAAATTTACCTCTCTGTATCCAGTCCTTCAGCAGATTGGCAATCTCTATTGCTTTAGGATAGCTGGATAAAGAGGCAGTGGGCACATCCCTTCCTTGAATCTTTATGTGACCACTTTTGAGCTCTGCATAGTTGACTTGTCCCAGAATGTCCGGCTTCATTTGAGGGTAAGCCTCGGAGAAATCGATAACAGGGGCGGAAATATCAGCATCGGTTACAGTAGTGCAGCGTAGAATCTCTTCATTTAGTATGGGAATGGGAATGCCAATGCCCACAGTTAGCGTGCAGCCATAGCCGAGCATGCTTGTTCCTACTAGCCATTCTGGCTTCATCTGTTTCAAGTCACCGATGAGCGATAAAGTGCCTGCTCCCTCTTCAGGAACGCCGTTGACTCCTCGGGGGACATCAGGATTATGTTGCGTGCCAGGCCAGGCAACATAACCAATGCCACCACCAAGGAATACCCTTGTTCCTATGCCTGTAGTTTTGTAATAAGGGTCGTTTAGCAAAGGGGAAAGTGCTCCTGAAGTGGAATAGTTTGCGTTACCCAGATTTGGCTTCAACACTCCCATAAAGGTATAAATC
>CAZILT010000162.1:0-4097 GCA_964540185.1 uncultured Dehalococcoidales bacterium | reverse complement strand
AAATTACGGTTAGCAGTGGAAAGGCAAACTTCGCCATCCCCCAACACACCCTGGTGAAGACCAAGGCAGGCAGCACAACCCGGGGGCAGAATAATCGCTCCAAACTCAACTAGACTCCTGATATAGCCATTGTCTATAGCTTGCTCCAGTACCGTCCTTGAAGCAGGCGCTACCAACAATCTGACATCAGGATGCTTCTTCCTACCCTGTATAATACTGACAGCTATAGCCAAATCATCAAGACGGGCATTGGTGCAAGTGCCTATGAACACTTGCTGGATTTTAATTCCTTTAGCCTGGCTGACTGGAAAAACATTGTCCACAGTATGCGGAAAAGAGACCATTGGCTCAAGTTGATTTAAGTCCACCGATATGGCTTTTTCATAATCTGCATCAGCATCAGGATAAAGTGGTCTGTAATCCTCCCCCCTACCCTGGGTTAGCAAAAATTCTTGAGTGACACTATCACTGGGAAATAAGCCAACCTTAGCCCCAGCCTCCACAGCCATATTAGCTATGGTCAGGCGCTGTGACATAGTCATGTGCTTGAGAGCCACACCACCAAATTCCAAAGCCTTATAAGTAGCGCCATCAGCTCTAATTTGACCTATGAGATACAAAATCAAGTCTTTGGCATAAACTCCTCTAGGGAAAGCTCCTTTAAGAGTAAGGAAAAAACTCTCAGGTACACGAAACCAAGTCTTGCCCAAGGCCAAAGCTACCGCTACATCGCTGGAACCCATCCCGGTAGCAAAAGCACCCAGAGCACCAGCGGTAACAGTATGAGAGTCAGAGCCGACAACCACATCTCCAGGCCTAGCGAAGCGCTCAGCTACCAATTGATGACACACCCCATCACCTACCTCACAAATGCGGCATCCGGTTTCCCGGGCAAAACTACGCAGGAATATATGGTCATTGGAAAGCTGCCTGGCAGGACTAGGAGCAGCATGGTCAAGGAAAATTACCGACCTCTGTGGCTGAGCTACATTCCGGAAGCCACTCTCCCTGAATTGCCTTACAGCTAAAGGTCCAGCAGTATCCTGTAGAAAAGCCAAGTCCACTTTAGCAATAACAATATCGCCACTTTTGGCATCGGCTTTTGACTTATCAGTTAAAATTTTCTCCGCTAGCGTCTTACTCATCTATCTAAGCAATGATTGCCAGTACATCGTTTGTATTTACTCTATCACCCGCTTTAAACTTTATATCCATAATCTTGCCGCCTTCGGGGGCAGGCAGAACATTTTCCATTTTCATTGCCTCAAGGACAAGCACACCATCACCAGCTTTAACCTCGTCTCCTTCGCCAACTAAATATCGTATTATTGTGCCCGGCATCGGTGCCACCAAAGGAGTTCCCCCTGCCTCTGCTGCTGCTTCAGTCACTGCCGGCGGAGCAGCAACAGGAGAGCTCTCAGCAACGTCAAAACTTATGCCCGCCGCTACCGCAGGCGGCACGTTCGCCTCTGCCCGCTCAACTAACTCTCCAGATTTAGCTTTAGCTATGAGTTCATCCTCCCGTTTTATATCATCCAGAGTTTTCTCCTTTGTCTCCTGGAGTGGTTCCTCTAAACCATATTTCCACCTGAGGAAACGCATTCCAGTAGTAGGATAAAGAGCATAAATAAGAACATCTCCTATATCCCTGGCGATGTCTTTAGTCTCCTCTTTAGCTTTATCTAACTCAGGCGATAATACATCAGCGGGGCGGCAGGTGATTGGCTTCTCACCTCTCTCATAGCCCTTGAGAGCCACCTTCTGCACCTTAGCGTCGATAGGAGTTGGCGGCTTACCATAGAGGCCATAAACATAATCCTTAATCTGCTGAGAAATAACGTTGTACCGACCAAAAAGAACATTGTTAATTGCCTGGGTGCCCACAATCTGGCTGGTAGGCGTAACCAGTGGCGGATAGCCCAATTCTTTCCGTGTTTTTGGCAACTCAGCATAAACTTCGGACAACCTATCAAGAGCATCAGCTTCTCTTAACTGAGCTACCATGTTGGAAAACATACCGCCCGGTATCTGATGCCGCAGCACCCCAGTATCAATCACCGACATCCTCGTTTTAGCTAAGAAGTCACGATATTTAGGAGCTACGGATTCAAAATATTCGCCCAGCTCAGAAAGTTGCTCTAAATTGAGCCCGGTATCTCGCGATGTCCCCTGAAGCGCTACTACAATTGGCTCTATCGCCGGATGAGCTGTGCGCAGAGCAAAGGGGGCAAGGTCAGTATCAATAATATCTACGCCGGCTTCAATAGCCTTCAGATAGCTCATATCCGCCATGCCGCTGGTGAAATGACAGTGGAGGCTTACAGGTATCTTCAGGGCTTGCTTTAGAGCTTTAATTAAGTCATAAGCATCATCGGGGGCAAGAAGACCTGCCATATCCTTAATACACAGGCTATCTGCCCCCATATCTTGAATAGCAACAGCCTTATCGACATAGTAATCAATGTTGTAAACAGGCCCACCCAGCTTCCGCTCAGTGAGTGAATAGCACACTGTTCCCTGGATATGCTTATTACGGTCTTTGACAGCTTTAAAGGCAGCCTCAAAATTGCGTTCATCGTTGACAGCATCAAAAATGCGGAAGACATCAATACCACAATCGGCAGCGTGGTGCACAAAAGCAGTAACCACATCATCGGCATAATGGCGGTAGCCAACCAGGTTCTGCCCCCGAAGCAACATCTGAAGTTTGGTATGAGGCATCAGCTTCTTTAGAATGCTCACCCTATCCCAGGGGTCTTCATTTAGAAAGCGAGTCATAACATCAAAGGTAGCTCCCCCCCAGACTTCCATAGACCAGAAGCCAGCCTTGTCCATCTCCGGGGCGATGGTTTCTAAATCCTTAGTCCTCACTCGGGTAGCCAGTAAAGATTGGTGACCGTCACGAAAGCTAAGGTCTGTGATTTTCACTGCATTTTTATTGCCAGTTAAATTCATACTACCCCCATTAAACGAAATTCAGCATCACGGATGCCACTAACTTGAATCTCCCCTCACTTCTACTCAGGATTATCCAATTTCATAACGCTGACTAGCTCTCGCACTTCGTTTGCTGCCCTGTTCAAGACGGCATTTTCTTCAGGAGTCAGCTTCAACTCTATTATTTGCTCAATGCCATTTTGGCCCAATTTGACTGGAACCCCCACCACTACCCCACTTATGCCATACTCCCCCTCCAGGTAGACAGCGCAAGGCAATATCTGCTTTTTATTCAGAATTATGGCCTCCACCATTTGTGCGGCCGCTGCTGAGGGGGCATTAAATGCGCTACTTACTTTCATCAAGCCGACTATCTCCGCTCCTCCCATCACTGTACGCTGGGTTATGCCATCAATCTTTTCCTGGGATAAAAGCTCAATGAGGGGAACGCCAGCAACAGTGCACAATCTAGGCAATGGCAGCATTGCATCGCCATGTCGCCCTAGGACAGAAGCAAACACATCCCCTACAGATACGCCGAGTTCCTGTGCGACAAAAGTCCTGAACCTGGCAGTATCCAAAATGCCAGATTGCCCGAAGAGCCTGGTTCGAGAAAACTTAGTCTCATGAAGCGCCAGTTGTACCATAGCATCCAAGGGATTGGCCACCATGATAATGATGCAGTTGGGCGAATATTGAATTACCTTTGCGATAACCTCCCGGATTATTTTCATATTAATGAGCAGGAGCTCATCTCGGCTCACTCCAGCCTTTCGGGGCACTCCCGAAGTGATAACTACAACATCGGAGTCTGCTGTATCTTTATAATCATTGGTCCCTACAACCTTCGAATCAAAGCCAACAATAGGTCCGGATTCTAATATATCCAGCGCTTTACCTTGAGGTAGCCCATCAATGATATCCAGTAACACAACGTCAGCATACCCTCTTTCAGCAATCCTTTGGGCGCAAGTTCCACCCACATTCCCAGCACCAATGATAGAAACTTTGCTACGCATTACACTTATCTCCTTTCTAATTTTTTATCCAGCTCGGCATAGTAAAATTAACCTGCTAACAGCGATGGTTGTTACAAAACAGCTAATCAGCTTTAACGTATCTACCCATGAGGCTTTCCCTCCTTATAAGTCATGTTCAAC
>CAZILT010000161.1:0-5332 GCA_964540185.1 uncultured Dehalococcoidales bacterium | reverse complement strand
CTATCCGGTGTCAAAAGCATGAGAGAGCAGGCCTTCGCTCCGATAGCCTTTGCTACGCTCTCAACGACGGTGTGGAGTAAGGTTCTATGGTCACGCTCTGAGTTCAATACCGATACCACCTCATATATACTCTCGTAATAATCCCGCCCTTTTTTAGCCATGGTAGCACCTCCTTGTCTTTAGCACTCTTAACTACCGGTACAAGTTCATTGTGATCGATGTTCTTTGTCTTGTCAACCACCCGATTTGAATCATCTAAAATCTAACCGAAAGGAATTAAGATGTAGCCTGATTAATGCCTTAAAGGAGATTAAGTCGGGCTATGGAGAGGAGGGACGTGCCTTCAAGGAATGAATATCTCTGGGTTATCTGCCGGACCTCTAATTTACGGCAGCATAGCCACATAGCTGTTCAGCGGCACTCCGAGTGAAGCTGCTACGGGCTTACACTTTGCCATAAGGCAATAAAAGAATTTGCCCTGGCGGGGAAGCTCACTCAGTGATTCGTAATGTCCCATCCCCTTGGCGAATATGAGGTCTGCTGAGGCAAACTCCTGTCTAAATTGAGTTGATGCCAGGGAGAAGACTATTCCCGGTGAGGCTGTGCCCGTGGTTATAATTCTGCCAAATTGACTCTCCAACCCAGCCTTCCTGATATCCTCCAGTGCGGCATCGTTCTGCACGGGCAACGATTTAACCACATAGGTAACGTCAGCGAATTGCCTCATCTTTTTGATGAGGGGAAGGTCGAAGTAGATTTCTCCAGCGTTATCAGCCAGATACAGGATTTTGTTGGCGTCTTTCAACTTCGTTTCAAACTGGCTTGAGTCATCTATAACAAAGTTCAGCGGTTTCCTTAGAGCATCTCTGATGACGCCAGGATTTCTGAATAAATCTATGGTATTCGCCTTGGCTGCCAGTTTGAGGCAACTCTGGAGGTCATCGCTATCGAGATTGATTCGCTTCCTGCCACGCCTTCGGCTCGCAGCTTCGGCTCGCAATGACAGCTCACGGTACAGTTCCCTGGCAATCTCCATTTCCCTATCCTTTATTGTACGATAAGGGTCGGGATTGCCTGTTATTTCCTTTATCACCTGATGAATCTTGGTGGCAATCACGATGGATATCTGGTCATACGAGAATTCACTATCCAGAATTCTCGTAGCTTCCTCCATTGCCTTCTGCTGAAGCGAGGCATTATCAGTAGCCAGGCCAGCAGCCTGGCGAATTAGACCCTGCAGGCAACCATAGCAATCGGGTGAAATCTTCATTTTCCCTATCTCAACTCAACTGCAGCTCCGGGCCCGGTTGCTGGCATACAGGTGAGTGATTAAGCAATTTGAGTAGCTTATATTACTATACTATAATAGTTATGAATAGTTATGATATAGATAGGGTTATAAGCCATGTTAGGTAAACTAGAACTGATACAGAAACGCTATGAGGAGCTGAGCCGGCTTATATCACAGCCGGAGATAGCTACTGACGCTAGGCGACTGCAGGAGCTGAGCAAGGAGAAAGCCAACCTGGAAGGCATCGTTAGCATATACCAGGAATACAGGGCAAACTCCAGGGAGTTAGCTGAGATGGAGGCTTTACTTGATGACACTGCTGAAGCAGACATGGCAGCACTCATCAAAGAGGAAATAGGCGAACTCAGGCAATGCCAGGATGACCTTCTCAGGCAGCTCAAGCTGTCTTTGTTGCCCAAGGACCCCAACGATAGTAAAGATGTCATCGTTGAAATAAGGGCTGGTGCAGGTGGTGATGAGGCAGGTCTTTTTGCTGCAGATTTATTTCGTATGTATAGTCGCTATGCACAAACTAAGGACTGGCAGGTAAATATGATAAACAGCAGCCAGAGTGAAATGGGAGGCTTTAAGGAGGTGATATTTGAAATTAAGGGTGAAGGTGCTTTCAGTCGACTTAAGTATGAGCGCGGTGTGCACCGGGTGCAGAGGGTTCCTGTTACCGAGGCCTCGGGGCGAATTCATACCTCGACAGCTACTGTAGCTGTTTTGCCAGCGGTGGAGGATGTCGAACTGAATATTGACCCGGATGACATTAAGGTGGACTTCTTTCATAGTGGTGGTGCTGGTGGGCAGAATGTGAACAAGGTAACTACAGCGGTGCGACTTACTCATTTGCCTACTGGCATAGTGGCTGTGTGTCAGGATGAACGCTCCCAATTAAAGAACAGGGTGAAAGCCATGACGGTGCTCAGAGCCAGGTTGTTTGACATAAAACAACGAGAGCAATCTGAGAGCATAGATAAGGAGCGCAGAAGCCAGGTAGGCACCGGCCAGCGGGCGGAGAAAATACGCACCTATAACTTTCCTCAAGACCGTGTTACTGATCACCGCATCAATTCAACCTTCCATAACTTACCCCAGATTTTGGATGGGGAACTGGACGAAGTTGTCGAATCCCTGGTGGCAAAAGAGCAGTTTAAACAGTTGGAAGCAGTCCTTTCATGACTTTAAGCGAAGTTTTGCGTTCCGCCAGCCATACTTTATCCGCAAAGGAGATTGAGGATGCCTCTATTGAAGCTGAGCTCTTGCTGTGCCATGTCCTGGGAGTGTCAAAGACACAACTATATAGTGAACCAGAGCGGCGGTTAACTGCAGCAGAGGCAGGGCACTTGCGGCAGCTTATTCAGCGTCGTCTTCTTCGCGAGCCCACTGCTTATATTTTGAAACACTGTGAATTCTATGGCTTTGATTTCTATCTTGACCATCGTGCTCTTGTTCCCAGGCCAGAGACGGAACTCCTGGTGGGAAAGACTATTGAGTTTGCCAGCCCGCGCCTTTCTGCGGAAAATGGGTTTATTATAGCTGACATTGGCACTGGCTGCGGAGCTATTGCTATTAGCCTTGCATTGGAACTTCCTGAAGCTAGAATCTATGCTACGGATATTTCAGCTTCAGCTCTTCAGGTAGCTAGGGTAAATTGTCAGCGCCACAATGTTGGTGGCCGGGTGAAATTGCTTCAAGGCGACTTGCTTGAGCTGTTGCCTGGGCCTGTGGATGTAATTGTGGCTAACCTGCCTTACATCAAAAATTATGACCTGCAGAAATTGGCTCCAGAAATAACAAATTTCGAGCCTATGGTAGCTCTGTCTGGTGGTGAGGATGGATTGGATAGGATACGCTGCCTGGTACATCAGGCCCTAGGTAAAATCCGCAATGGAGGATGCCTGTTACTGGAGGTAGGCCAGAGCCAGGATAAAGAGGTAAGCTCAATAATAAATAGTCATTTCCCACAAGCCGACATCGAGGTAATTCCTGATTTAAATGGCATTAACAGGGTAGTGAAAGCCGTGTTATAAGCGAATCAGCCGTGGAGATTGAGTTATTAGCCAATCTAATTTTGCAGGCTAACAAGATTGTAGTTTTTACCGGTGCTGGCGTGAGCACTGAATCGGGGATACCGGATTTTCGCAGCCCGGGAGGAATCTGGAGCAGGTATGACCCCGATGGGTTTACCATTCAAAGGTTTCTCAGCAGTTTGGAGGCACGCAGGAAGCATTGGCAGATGCTCAGGGAGAGCGGTCTTATCATGGAAGCAGAGCCGGCTCCTGCTCACTACGCTATTGCCAGGCTGGAGCGACTGGGTAAGCTGGATTGTGTTATTACCCAGAATGTGGACAATCTGCATCAAAAAGCGGGAGTCACTGGGAACAGAGTATTCGAGCTTCATGGCAATATGCAGTGGGTGGTATGCCTGAGTTGTGGCAGGCGTTTTGCCATGAGGGAGGTATTAAGGATGATAAAGGAGGGTATTGAAGTCCCTGATTGCCCTGACTGTCATGGTGTTCTGAAGCCGGATGCCGTATTTTTTGGCGAGGCACTACCACAAAAAACGTTGATGGAGGCTACCAGGCGTTCACAGAATTGCGACCTTTTCATTGTTATAGGTTCCTCTCTGGTTGTTTACCCCGCTGCGCAGATGCCAATATATGCCATGGATGCTGGAGCTAAATTAGCTATTATTAATTTGACCCCAACACCGCTTGATGAGTATGCAGCGGTCGTCATTCGTGGCAAAGCCGGCGAGGTAATGTCGGCGGTTATGGAAAGGGTCAGAATCGCTGGCATAGATTAAGAAGGCTTGACCTTTATTCCTGGGTTACTATTTTTTGGATGCGCTCAATATTTATTGCCTTACCGGTGTTGTCATTCACCTCAACTATAACAGCGTTGAACTCAACATCTCCTTTTCCCACCGACAGGTGTCTCGGTATCTGTGTGAGAAATCGGTCGAGCACGCTGCTCACATCGTCTCCAATAACTGAGTCTACAGGGCCGACCATGCCTATGTCAGTAACATAAGCAGTGCCTTTAGGTAATATGTGAGAATCAATGGTGCCTATATGAGTATGTGTGCCGAGCACGGCGCTGACCCGGCCGTCGAGATACCGACCCATTGCCACTTTCTCTGAGGTTGCTTCAGCATGGAAGTCAACAATAATAATGTTTGGTTTGTGTTCAATCCCGGCCAGCAAGTTGTCCATAGCTCGAAAGGGGCAGTCAAAATTGCCTATAAAAGTACGACCAACAAGGTTAACAACTAAGGCATTGTTCTTGAATAAGTAACCATGGCCAGGGCATGCTGGAGGGTAGTTCAGTGGGCGGAGAATAGATGAGTTACCATCCAGATAAGGGAGAAGCTCCTTATGTGCCCAGATGTGATTGCCTGAAGTTATTACATCGATGCTTGAATCAAAGAGCTCCTGTGCTGTGTTTGGAGTTAACCCTATACCACCGGCAGCATTCTCACCATTGCCTATTACCAAATCAAGCTCATATTCACGATGCAAGCCTGGTAGTAATTTCTTCACAGCATTTCTACCAGGCTTGCCAATAATATCGCCTATTACTAATATCTTCAATACTTGGCCTTAGCCATCCTACTTAGCGTAATCTACGGCTACAGTCTCTCGTGCCACTACTATTTTTATTTGACCGGGATAAGTCAGGTTTTCCTCTATTTTCTTAGAAATATCTCTGGCTAATCTCATAGCTGCCAGGTCGTCAACTGCCTCTGGCTTTACCAGAACACGCACTTCCCGCCCAGCCTGAATGGCGAATGTTTTTTCTACTCCGGGGAAACTACCGGCTATGTCCTCCAACTCCTTGATGCGCTTCAGATATTGCTGTAAGGATTCACGCCTGGCGCCTGGACGTGAACCACTTATGGCATCAGCAGCGGAGACAATAAAGCCCAGAACGCTGCTTGTTGAGGCTTCGCCATGATGCTCAGCAACAGCTTGTGCTATTTCTTCAGATTTATCCCACTGCTTAACCAAATTAGCGCCTATCATGGCGTGCGAA
>CAZILT010000160.1:0-2699 GCA_964540185.1 uncultured Dehalococcoidales bacterium | reverse complement strand
GTAAAGTGCCTGTTATTTTACGTCAGGGCATTATACCCCGATATGAAATTGAGAAAGCCTTTGACGAATATCGCGAGATAACGGATTATGCGCATTGCTCTAGGTTGTGATCACCGCGGCTTTAGACTAAAGCAGGCGATAACGGGATTGTTGCCAAAGCTAAATTCCAGCTATCACGACTTTGGCTGCTATGATGCTGCGACAGTAGATTATCCCGACATTGCTCAGGATGTAGCAAAGGCAGTGGCCTCAGGTGACTTTGACCAAGGCATTCTGATATGCAGCACTGGCATAGGCATGAGCATAGCGGCCAATAAGATAAAAGGCATAAGAGCAGCTTTATGTTATGATGCATTTACTGCCAGGCGAGCTCGCCAACACAATAATGCCAACATCTTATGCCTCGGAGGCGAGAATATAGATGTTGATTCAGCCCTGGAAGTTGTCAGTGTTTACTTATCTACAGATTTCGAGGGCGACAGGCACATCGCCAGATTAAATAAAATAACAGCACTGGAAACACGTTGATAATATGTGTTACATTGTAGTCTTCGAGTAAAAAAGGAGGCAGCGATGAAAAGCGATATGGTAAAGAAGGGTATTGAACGGGCACCTCACAGGTCATTGCTCTACGCCCTAGGTTGCTCATCAGACGACTGGGATAAGCCCTTCATCGGAGTAATTAACAGCTTCAGCGAGGCTGTCCCGGGACATATGCATCTGCAGCCCATCGCCCGGGCAGTAAAAGAGGGAATTCGTAGCCAGGGTGGAGTGCCTTTCGAGGTTAACACTATTGTCATTTGCGATGGCATTGCTATGAATCATCCAGGAATGAAATACAGCTTGCCCAGTCGGGAACTTACCGCAGACTCTATTGAAATTTTGGCTGAGGCTCATGCCTTTGATGGCTTAGTATTCATCCCCAACTGCGACAAAATAGTACCAGGTATGCTGATGACAGCGGTGAGGCTTAATTTGCCTTGCGTCTTTGTGAGCGGTGGCCCTATGATGGCAGGAAGATTTTATCGGGATGGTCAACTAAGATCGGTTGACGTTAGCTCGGTTTTTCAAGCGGTGGGTGAGACTATTAGAGGGAGGATGTCTGAAGCTGAGTTAGCAGAACTAGAAAGAGTTGCCTGCCCTGGCTGTGGCAGTTGTGCTGGCATGTTCACTGCTAATACTATGAATTGCCTTACTGAAGCCCTGGGCTTGGCTTTGCCCGGCAACGGAACAATACCAGCAGTGCAAGGACGCCGGCTCCAACTAGCTCATAACACCGGCCAGCAAGTCATGGATGTTCTAGCTAAGAATATCCGACCTAAAGATATTATCACCAGGGATTCCATTTATAATGCCTTTGCTGTAGATATGGCTTTGGGTGGCAGCACCAACTCTGTGTTGCACCTTACAGCGATAGCCCATGAGGCAGGAATCGATTTCCCTTTATCTCTGGTGAATGAGATTAGCCAGCACGTTCCTCACATATGCAAATTAAGCCCAGTAGGTGAGTATCACATAGAGGATTTAGGCTTAGCTGGCGGCATTCAAGCAGTAATGCAGGAATTATCACAGCTCCTAAATGTTGAAGCAATGACTGTATTAGGTAAGCCATTAGGAGAGGTGATAGAAGGAGTTGAAGTCAAAGATAGGGATGTGATTCACAGTCTATACAATCCTTACAGCGCCACCGGCGGCATCAGTATCTTATTTGGCAACCTGGCACCTGATGGTGCTGTGGTGAAAAGCGCTGCAGTGGCCCCCGAGATGCTGGTGCATCAGGGCCCAGCGCGGGTTTTTGACAATGAAGAGGCAGCCACAGCAGCGATAATGAGGGAGGAATTCAAATCAGGAGAAGTGATAGTCATCCGCTATGAGGGACCGAAGGGAGGGCCTGGAATGCGCGAAATGTTAACGCCAACTTCCCTTCTCAGTGGCATGGGGATGGATGATAAAGTAGCTCTAATTACCGATGGACGTTTCTCCGGGGCCTCCCGAGGAGCAGCTATCGGCCATGTCTCTCCTGAGGCAGCAGAGAAGGGTCCCATAGCCGCCATAAAGGAGGGCGACATCATTAAAATAGATATTCCCAATCACAAATTAGAGGTAGAATTAACTCCAACGGAGATAGAGCAAAGATTAAATTCACTACCTCCTTTTGAACCAAAGGTAAAAAGTGGTTATCTTAAACGCTACGCTGATAACGTGACCTCAGCCAGCACAGGAGCGGTATTTACCAACTAATAGGAGCCATTTTATGAAGAAGACCGGTGCTCAGATTTTGTGTGAAAGCTTAATTAAAGAGGGTGTCGAGGTTATTTTCGGTATCCCCGGTAGTGCTTTGCTACCTTTATATGACACCTTCCCTCAATATCCTCAACTTCGGCATATACTGGTTCGCCACGAGCAGGGAGCAGCCCACGCTGCTGATGGCTATGCCCGAGTTACCCACAAAGCAGGGGTATGCTTAGCTACCTCAGGACCGGGAGCTACCAATCTGGTAACCGGGATTGCTAATGCTTATATGGATTCCTCTCCCATGATAGCTATAACCGGCCAGGTAGCCAGGCCTTTTATTGGCCAGGATGCTTTCCAAGAGACTGATATCACAGGAATTACGCTTCCTGTAACCAAGCATAACTACCTCGTCTCCGATACTGGAGAACTAGCAAGAACAGTCAAGGAAGCTTTTTATATCGCTC
>CAZILT010000159.1:0-3754 GCA_964540185.1 uncultured Dehalococcoidales bacterium | reverse complement strand
AGCCGAACACGGGTTTCCGGTCACAGAGATTATTGGACATACCTGGAAGGCAAACCACGCCAAACTACAGGCCAATGCCATTGCTGCTGCCACCTATCTCATGGCTGGGAGAGCACCTGAGCCGGGGGAGGTTTTTGTACAACCGGACCTAGTGAGAACATTCAAAAAGATTGCAAGGGGAGGACGCGATGTCTTTTACCGGGGAGAAATCGCTGAGGCCATAGTAGCCTGTTCCCGAGAAAACGACGGATTAATTACTATGCAAGACCTTATCGACCATACTTCTACCTGGGTAACGCCAATAAGCACCGATTATCGGGGATATAATATCTATGAATGCCCGCCCAATGGCCAGGGGCTCGTTGCACTTTTAGCCCTGAATATACTGGAGGGCTATGATCTGAAATCACTAGGTCATAACTTCCCTGAGTATCTGCACCTGCTGATAGAGGCCGTGAAACTGGCCCTCGCTGATGCCAACAAGTATGTGGCTGACCCTGATTTTGTGGACATCCCCCTAGAGAACGTGCTTTCTAAGTCTTACGCTGAGCAGAGAAGACAAGGCATAAACACGAATAAGGCGAGGCAAGAGGCAGAGGCAGGTGACCTGGATATTCCAAGAGATACCGTTTACTTGGCGGTGATTGATAAAGAGGGCAACAGCGTCTCCTTCATCAATAGTCTTTATCAGGAGTTTGGTTCTGGCATCGTAGTAGAGGGTACAGGTATCTGCTTACAAAACCGTGGCAGTTTGTTTTCCCTCAAAGCTGGCCATCCCAACTGCATCGATGCCCATAAAAGGCCCTATCATACCATAATTCCGGCCATGGTCTTCAAGGACGGTAATTTATTCCTCACCTTCGGTGTTATGGGTGGATTCATGCAGCCGCAGGGGCATGTCCAGGTATTGCTCAACATTATCGATTTCAATATGGATGTACAGACAGCTTTGGATGCTCCCAGGTTCAGATATATTCAAGGCAACGACTGCGCCTTTGAGCCGGGTATCCCCTCCAGCGTTGTCCAGAATCTGGCTGACAAGGGGCATTGTGTTGTTAAGCTAGATGACCCATACTCTCAGCAATTTGGTGGGGGGCAGGCCATAATGGTACATCCTCAAACTAAGGCCTTCATAGGTGGTTCAGACAGCCGCAAAGATGGCTGTGCCATTGGCATCTGGTAAATTGGACACGTGGGTAACTTGGAAGCACTCTCATTGAACAACAGGGCGGATTGTTTCGCCATCGCATAGTCTGGCAGCTAGATTAATATGAGGTATCGTGATGACCGAAACACAACTTTTTGATGAATGGCCGGAACGTTATGACCAGTGGTTCACAACGCCTATTGGAAAACTGATAAAACAAATAGAAGGCGAACTTATACATGAATTATTGGATCCCAGACCGGGAGAAAAAATACTCGATGCTGGCTGCGGCACGGGAATATTTACCCTTGATTTTCTTACTGGAGGAGTTCAAGTTGTCGGGCTTGATATTTCCCGTCAGATGCTCAAATATGCAGTGAAAAAGGCTACCGGTTATCCTTTTTTTACGGTTCAGGGAGATATGCTGCATCTGCCATTTAAGGATAATTCCTTCGACAAGTCTGTATCCATCACAGCACTTGAATTCATCGTAGATGCTAAAAGTGCCGTGGATGAGTTATTTCGTGTCACTCGCCCCGGCGGGTATGTGGTAGTGGCCACCTTAAACAACCTCAGTCCCTGGGCCGCCCGCCGTAAGGCAATGACCCAAAAAGGCCAGAGGCGCATATTAGAGGACGCTTTTTTCAGGTCACCATATGAACTATTAAATTACAGCCACTTAAAGGGTGTGGCAAAGACCGTAATCCACTTCCAGGAAAATGATAATCCCGAAGAGGCTATAAAAATCGAGCAGTCAGGTCAATCTAAGAAATTAAATACAGGGGCGTTTGTAGCAGTCCGATGGGAAAAGCCTCGCTTGATGTAATACTACCTGCTAATAGACTGGTATTGTCAGGCAGGGTGCGCTTAAGAAAGCTTGATGGTAGTGGACAACCCGGTCCTGCTGTAATTTATAGCGGATTGTTCACCCTAGGGCAGTCCAATAGGGTGATTATCAGTTCATTGCTAAAGTTAGACTCCTAGTTATCCTCAGCAACCCGAATTCCGCTTCGCGCCAGGGATTTCATTCAGTGGTTGTTGTAATCAACCTGCTTCCCAACGTTGTAACCACATTCCCCAGGGACACCGATGTAGTTTATCAGGAATCTCCGTTTTAGTCTCAACACTGAGGAAGCTGTGTCCCACCTTCGCAGGTGGCACAAATGGGCTCCGTCAATACTTGTTAATCGGCTGCTCTTTTTCCAATTGTTGGGGGAGCTTCTAACATGATATCATTATGAATATGACGTACTCAGTCTCTAAGTCCACAGATGACGTAAAATCCATAGTTGTGGTGCATCGTCACACGCTGATTCGCGAGGGGATTACCAAGATTCTACAGGAAGCTGGCTTCCATGTTGTGGGGCAGGCAGATAGTGGGCGAAGCCTTCTTCAGCTGCTAGCGCAGCATAACCCAAACATCATATTGGTGGACTGGGAGATTTCAGGGGTCAACTCTGATACCATCCGTGGACTTACTGAGAAGTGGCCGCGTATGAAAGTTGTCATTCTCACACGGCCGCACTCGGCAGAGGCTTTCCTACCGGCTTTGCAGGCGGGAGCCGGAGGCTGCCTGTCTGTGAACCTCTCATCTCAAGAATTCGTGCAAGCATTGCACACGCTCGCGAGGGGAGATATTATTGTCTCGCAGGAGATGGTCAACGGTGTCAAGGAGGAGTTGGCTGCCGCTCAGACCTCGAAGCCCGAGGGCGACATAAGTGGTCGCGAGCGAGATGTGCTACGATTAGTGAGCCGAGGAGCAACCAACCGTGAAATTGCTGAAAGGCTCATCGTATCAGAACACACGGTCAAGGTCCACCTGCGAAATATTCTGAACAAGCTAAATCTCCGCAATCGTCAACAAATCGCTGCCTATGCAGTTCAAGAGGGCTTGGTGACAGACATCAAATCTGAGGACCCGTCGGGGGCATCTCCTTAAGCAGTTCTCTCACCCTACAACCGAAGGAATTATCCTCTAATACTCATTCTGGTGACCTGGGTTTAGCCAAATAGGCGATGTGCTGAGTTTCCTGCTGGATTTATAATATACAAAAGTTCTCCTCGCATTGGATGTGGCGAGGGGATAAAAGGAGGTAAAGATGATTGAAGTGAGCGAGTTGGCAGGAACGGCAATGGTGGGGAGCTTGCGTGCGAGTGGTGTGGGACCAGACAAGGGGTTTCGGCTAACAAAACGAGAGGAGAAGTTCACACTGGAAATTGACAACCCTGCCGATAATGACCGGGTGGTCAGGCACGAAGAAGCCATTGCGCTGATTGTTGACCAGGGTGTTGAGGATGAGGTTGGCGATGTAGTTATTGACGTGGAGGAAAGGCCGGACGGACCTCAGTTAATAATGCGCAGTAAGCCCTCTCAAGAATAGCTAGCATATACAACAAGGACAGTACGCATAGTCGGCGTGAAGGGTCGTGCGTCGGTTACACCGGGTCAAATTATTAATCTTCTGCGGATGCTGAAGAGCTTACTGACTGTCAAAGAATTGGAGGTGCTTCTTCTAGTCAAGAAGAGCAATGAAAATAAGAGCTGGAGCCCAAGTAGTAGATAAGAACGGCAAAGTGTTAGGCTCTGTGGATCACTTGGCATACGAT
>CAZILT010000158.1:0-17412 GCA_964540185.1 uncultured Dehalococcoidales bacterium | reverse complement strand
GATTTTCACCTCCTGGGTGAAAATTTACCACAATCTAGATAGCTTTGCTCCTTAAGGGGATACTCACGGATTATGGTCTAATCACTACCTATTGACAATTGATAATTACCATAATTTGTCAAAGTCTCCTTCAAGTTATCCCCACCAAATTTTTCCAGGCATGCATCAGCTAGAACAACAGCCAGCATTGCCTCGCCAATGACTCCAGCAGCAGGAACAACACAAACATCGCTTCTCTCATAGTGAGCCTTGGCCACTTCCCCAGTGCGCAAATCTACAGAGGACAACGGCTTAGCTAGAGTGGCAATCGGTTTAACCGCAACCTTGGCTATTATGTCCTCTCCGTTGCTTATGCCACCTTCAACGCCACCAGCACGATTAGTGACATGGCGCCAGGGGAGATTCTTTGATTCACCCTGAGTGGCAGGTAGATTGGGTTCAATAACATCATGCGCCTGTGAGCCTCTAAGTTTAGCCAGGGCAAAACCAGAGCCAAATGCCACTCCTTTCACCGCATTGATGCTCATTATCGCCTGGGCAATCCTGCCATCAAGGCGGCGCTCCCAGC
Organism: uncultured Dehalococcoidales bacterium; assembly: GCA_964540185.1. Lineage (GTDB taxonomy): Bacteria > Chloroflexota > Dehalococcoidia > GIF9 > AB-539-J10 > CAZCKW01. The sequence continues at coordinate 16,844 of CAZILT010000158.1, read as the reverse complement.
TAACATGGCTGCCCAAACCTATAGGCACACCGCTGGCGACCAGCACAAAAACGCCCCCCAGCGTGTCTCCACCGGATTTAGCTTCATCGATAGCTGCCATCATCTCCCCCCCCATATCAGCATGGGGACAACGGACAGGGGAAGCCTCCACCTGCTGCCAATCGATTACTCCATAGTCCTCTAATAGATAACCGCCGATAGCCATAGTATAACTATGAACAACAACGCCGAATTCCTCCAGAAATCTTCTGGCGATAGCTCCAGCAGCCACCCTGGCGGCAGTCTCTCTGGCGCTGGCCCTTTCCATTACAGGTCTTATATCTTTAAGATTGTATTTAGTTACTCCAACCAAATCAGCGTGTCCCGGTCGAGGACGGGTTACCGTCTCAGCTTCCTTCTCCAATGGAGCAACGCTCATTTCTTCCTGCCAGTTTTGCCAATCCCGATTAGGAATAAATAGAGCAATAGGACTGCCCATAGTAAGCCCATAGCGGATGCCTGACATGATTTCCACTTCATCCACCTCTATTTCCATACGGGGACCGCGCCCATAGCCCTGCTGGCGACGTTTAAGTTCCTTATTGATATAACCAGCTTCCACCGGCAGGTCAGCCACCATGCCCTCCACTATGGTTACCAATCCCTTTCCATGGGATTCTCCCGCTGTGCTAAATCGAAATCTTCCCATCAGTCTCCTTTGCCTAACCCGTCCACTTTCAAGGGAGAGAAGCAAGCGGGACACGAATATTGAGGCTGAGGATAGACATGACTTAAAGTTTGCAACAGAACTATATCCTGCCCGCTTAATCCCAATAACCTCATCTGAATGGCATAAGCCAGACCGCTCAAATCTAATCCTAAGAGTGATTCCAGTAAGGATTTAGTTGGTGGTTGATAATACTCTACTTCGGGAGCCGTAACGCCAGCTAGCTCCGCTGCCAAATCTATAGCAGTATCCAGCCCACCCAGTTCGTCAACCAATCCCATCTCCTTAGCTTCAACGCCACTATAAAGCTGCCCGGTGGCCAAATTCCTGACTTCATCCTGGCTCATTCCCCTACCCTGAGCCACCACCTCAATGAATTGCTCATAGTACTCATCAACCAGCTTCTGCATAATATCCTCTTCCTCAGGCGTTAGTTCCCTCAGGCCAGCGTACATATCCTTGTGTTGGCCACCGGTAAAAGTCTGCATCTCGATTCCCAGCTTCTGGTAAAGCTCTGTAACATTTGCTATCTGGGAGATGACCCCGATGCTCCCTGTTAGCGTGCCCGGAAGAGCTACAATTTTGTCAGCCTCAGCTGAGATGTAATATCCGCCGGAGGCAGCCATCTCGCCCATGCTAACCACTATAGGCTTTGATTTCTTTACCTTTTTTATCTCCTTTAGAATCTCCTGGCAAGCTGCCACTGTGCCGCCGGAGCTATCTATACGTAGAACGATCGCTTTAACAGTGATGTCTCTCTCCACCTTGTCCAGTCGTTCCCTCACCAGGTCAGGAGTAATAGTGGGGCCAAAGAGGAGAGAACCGCCCGCAGAAGTAATAGACCCACTAAGGGGAATCACAGCTATTTTATTCCCTATTGGTACGCAGCCGCCGGGAGCCAACATCGCCACCAGTAATAACATAGTCAAAGCAATAATTGTCACTTTCCTCTTTCTCATCATCTTTCTCCTAGTAGTGCCTTCCTTGCCTTATCAAACATTATGTCAACTGGAGCTTTCCTCCCGGTCCACAACTCAAACGAGGCCGCTCCCTGATATACTAACATAGCCAGACCGCCAAGTGTATTGGCTCCTGCCCTTTGGGCTAACTGCAAAAGAGGCGTGGGATAAGGATTGTATACCAGGTCATAGACCAAAACATCTCCGGGAATCACCTCAAGGCTCAAAGGCGATTGCCCCTCCTGAGAGCTGTATTTCATTCCTATAGTGGTGCAGTTGACTATCAACTGGCAATTGGCAAAGCTTTCGCCCGAGGTTGAGCTTTGCCATGGCAGAGCGGCGACCTTGGTTTCCAAACCACTTTCAGCTATATAGCTGCTTAAGCTGTCAGCCAGTGCCTCAGCTCGCACCAGAGTTCGATTAACGATAGTGAGCGAATTTACTTTCTGCTGCACCAAAGCAAAACATACCGCCCGGGCAACTCCACCAGACCCAAGAATCACCACTCGCTTACCCTGAGGCTCAAAGTGTCCTTCTTGGTATAATGCTTCAATAAAACCGTGAGCATCAGTATTGAAGCCAACAAGTTTATCATCGCTGTTAACTATGGCATTGACTGCGCCAATCAGACTTGCCAGCCCATCGACCTCGTCCAATAAAGGCAAGACTGACTCCTTATAGGGAACGGTCACATTAGCTCCCAGGTTTTGGGGCTCCCTCAGGCTGGCTACCATAGATTCGAGTTTTCCTGAGCTTGTCTCCCATGCTTGATAACGAATATCAAGATGGTAATAATCCAGAGCCGCCTGCTGAAAATATGGGGAGACGGAATGCTTGATGGGATAACCAATAAGTCCGATAAACTTTGACATTAACTGGGTTCTTCGCTTTGCTCAGAATGACAACTGTCAAGAAATCCCTGGAGGATAAAGGCGGCAGACAGGGCATCTCGGTGCTCCTTCCTCCTATTTCTCTTACCGCCTGCCTTAGACATTAATTTGTCAACAGCTACGGTGGAGAACCGCTCATCCCATAGTTTTATGTCAACGTTAAGATTGATTCGCTTCGCTCGCAATGACAGCTTCTCAGCAAAAGCCTTAACTTTTTCAGCCTGTGGACCCAGGCTGCCATCTAAGGAGCGAGGCAGGCCGACCACAATTCGCCCTATCATGTGCTGCTCCACAAGTTTGATAATATCGTCTATAATCGCACCTTCACTCCTATAGGCAATCACAGTTAAAGGAACAGCCAGTATCCCTTCAGGGTCACTTACAGCCACCCCTGTCCTTTTATCTCCCACATCCAATCCTAAACTGCGCATTTTTCAACATCACCATCTGTCATTCTGAGCCCTTCACTTCTTGTCATTCTGAGGGAGAGAAGCAACTGAAGAATCTCATAGACCATTCGCTATCGCTCAGGGTGACAGGATAAACAACATCAGGAGGCTCGATCAGCAATGATATTCTTAACCATCTTTAGAGCCTCATCAATTTTGGAGGCATCCTTGCCGCCTGCCTGAGCCATGCTTGCTTTACCACCTCCCCCACCACCAGTCACCTCAGCCAACTGCTTGATAATGTCGCCCGCATGGAATCCCCTAGCCACCAGGTCAGGAGTAACCATAGCCAGGAAATTAGGCTTGTCATTATAGATCGTAGCTAAAACTACTATGGCACTCACCAGCTTGTCTCGCAACATATCACCTGCCTCCCTTAGAATAGGCATGCTCAGCGATGGCACCCTGGCAGATAGGACAGTTATACCATTAACCTGCTTTGCCTGCTCCAGCAGCGAATCCACTATCTTCCGCGATAATTCCCTCTCTAATGAAATAGAGCGTCTGCGTTCTTTTTCCAATTCAGCAATAACTGCTTTTACCTTAATGTGAGCCTCCTCGGCGGAGCTCCCTACCTCCCTGACTACGCCTTCCAAAGCAGCAAGACGATTCTCAACCAATAATTCAGCCTCCCTCCCGGTCACCGCTTCGATGCGTCGCAGGCCAGTGCCAATGCTGCTCTCGCCCGTTATAAGGAACAAACCGATCCCCCCAGTTGACTTTAAATGTGTGCCGCCGCAAAGCTCTTTGCTTATCGCTGGCTCGCCAATCTCCACCACCCGAACATTCTCCCCATACTTCTCTTCAAACAAGGCGATAGCGCCTTCGTCAACAGCCTTTCTATATGGTACGACTTTTGTCTTCACCGGTAAGTTCTGCCGTATCCTTTCATTAACCCTTCTCTGAATATCTGTAAGTTGCTCCTCAGTTATGGCCGCTAAATGAGAGAAGTCGAACCTTATCCCCCCTGGCTCAACCAGCGAACCCCTCTGACAAACATGGCTGCCCAAAACTTCTCTCAAGGCTGCCTGAAGGAGATGAGTAGCAGTATGGTTACCAGCGATATCTAGACGCCGAGCCACATCAACTTTTGCCTCTACTTTATCACCAACGGATATGCTGCCCTCAATAACCTTTCCCTGATGGACAATGGCACCAGCAGCAAGATTGCCAAATGGTGACCAAGCAGCTTTAGTAATATCAGCCCAACCAGAAGGACAAATTATCTTACCAATATCACCTACTTGTCCCCCCATCTCAGCATAAAATGGCGTCTTATCAAGCACAAAAGCAACCAACTTGCCTTTTCCTGCCCGAGGTATGGCAATTCCTGAGCCTTGATCCAATAAGTAGCTAATCTTAGACCGGCTCTGTAAACTATCATAGCCAATAAAGTCAGTTGGCTCAGGTTTGTATTCAACTTTAGCTCCCTCTTCAAAATACGCAGTATCAGACGCAAACTTATGCTCCGCCCTAGCCCTCTCTCGTTGCTTTTCCATCTCAGCCTGAAACCCCTTCCGATCAATAGAAAGACCTCTCTCTCTAGCAATTTCAGCAGTCAGTTCCTGTGGAAAGCCAAAGGTGTCGTGAAGTTTGAATACTTCTCTACCTGAAATTGTTGTGATCTTTTGGATTTGCTTAAAACTTTCTTGCATCTGTTGAAATGCTCGCTGAGATGCTGGACTCAGCGTTTGTTCAGCCAATCTCTGAAGACTTTCTTGCATCTGTTGAAATGCTCGCTGAGATGCTGAACTCAGCTTATTTTCCTGGATTGGCTGAAGAGCTTTCCCTGTTTGCTCAGCCAATCTCTGAAGACTTTCTTGCATCTGTTGAAATGTCACATTTATAGAATTAAGCCCCACATCCAGAGTAGCGATGAACCTGTCCTCCTCTGCTTTAATTACCCCACCGATTAGGTTCCGATTAGCTATCAGTTCAGGATATACATGGCCCATCCTATCGATGACAACCTCAGCAACTTCATTAAGGAAGGGCTTATCCAGACCCAGCCTTCTGCCAAAAAGAGAAGCGCGACGCAATATTCTCCTTAAAACATAGCCTCTCCCTTCATTGGAGGGCAAAACACCATCTGCGATGAGAAAGGGAATGCCACGGCCATGTTCGGCGATAATCCTGATAGCCCGGTCATCACTGTTACTGTCACCATAATTTTTGCCAGCTAACTGGCAAATCCTCTGAATGATAAGTGAGAAAAGGTCTGTTTCATAAACCGAAGATTTACCCTGCATAGCCGCTGCAGTTCTCTCCAGCCCCATTCCAGTATCGATATTCGGCTTGGGCAGAGGAACACGGCTACCATCAGGACTCTGATTATACTGGGTAAATACCAGATTCCATATCTCAGAGAAGCGGCCACAGTCACAATTGGGTTTACATTCAGGCCTGCCGCAGCCAATTTCTTCGCCCAGGTCATAGTGTATTTCGCTACATGGCCCACAAGGTCCTGAATCGCCAGTCGGTCCCCAGAAATTGTCCTCCTCACCAAATCGCAATATCCTCTCAGCAGGAACTCCTGCTTGTCGCCAGTAGCCGAAGGCTTCATCATCATCGAGGTAAACTGTTATCCACAACCGCTCTCCTGGTAGCTTCAAGTAGTCAGTGACAAATTCCCACGCCCATGAGATAGCTTCTTTCTTAAAATAATCACCAACGCTGAAATTCCCCAGCATCTCGAAGTAGGTAAGATGCGTCCCATCCCCAACAGTATCTATATCGGTGGTGCGAAAGCATTTCTGACAAGAAGCCAGCCGCAAACTGGGAGGCTTCTTCAACCCCAGGAAATAAGGCTTAATTTGTACCATACCGGCGGTAGTCAGTAATAATGTTGGGTCCCCATGAGGAATCAAGGATGAACTGGAGATAACCTTATGCCCTCTATCCCGGAAGAATTCCAGAAAAAGCTGCCTGATTTCATCGCTGGTCACTTGTCGTTACCTCATTAGAAAAAATTGGGACACCACCAGTTGAGTCTTAACATCAGGTATGTTAGCATAGTCGCTAATACCAAGCAAAGCTATCCAGTGTAACTGAATTAAAGGCAGAATATAGATATGGTCAACGGGTTTAGTACACAAGGCATAACAGATTGGCTTGGCACCCAGGGCATCCGCGTCCTGGTTATTGTTATTGTTTCCATCGTTTTATATTTCTTGCTGCGCCGTTTTGTGCCTCGTCTAGTTAAAAGAACATTAGCGCAGCGAATGAAGAAACAACCCAAGGGAGAAATTAAAAAGCGAACTGATACTTTATCCTCGGCTATTGTTAGTTTAGGCGCTGTCTTCATTGCCATTTTTGCTATTATCACCATACTCCCCGAGTTTGGGGTGAATATTGCCCCAGCATTAGCTGGCCTGGGCATTGTAGGCATCGCTGTTGGTTTTGGTGCCCAAAGTTTAATCAAGGACTTACTCGCTGGCATCTTCATCCTATTGGAAGATCAATACAGAGTAGGTGATGTAGTTAATATTGCTGGCATTGGTGGTTTAGTCGAGCAAATGGGACTGCGTCACACCATTCTCAGGGATTTGGACGGGATAGTTCACTCCATCCCCAATGGTGAAATTAAGGTAGCCAGCAACCTTACCAAGGGATATTCCAGGGTAAACCTAACTATCTCAGTAGCTTATGGAGAGGACCTCGACCATGTTATTGAGGTCATAAATACCGTATGCAAGGAAATGGCAGAGGACCCTAAATGGAGCGCAGATTTTGCGAGTACGCCTAAGGTGCTCAGGGTGAATAATTTGGGAGATTCGGGCATTGACATTAAAATTCTGGGAGATACCAAACCAATGCGCCAGTGGGATATAATGGGAGAGTTGCGTCTTCGAATCAAAAGAACCTTTGATAAGGAGGGAATTGAAATCCCCTGGCCTCATACCAAAGTCTATTTTGGCAATGCCCCACCCATGGTTGGTGAAAGTAAACCGGTGCCAGAGGAACCTACAAATACTAAGACTGAGTCACCTTAAACTGGGTAGTGGCAAGCTCGGACACCAGGATTTCAATAGCTAATTGGTCGCTATATTTGCCGGTTTTGATAGCTAAATCGGTCTCCAATAGCTTGGCATATGCTCGTTTTATACGCTCCAGGTCATATAATCTGGCTTGACGGAGTGTCTTATCCAGGGGATAGTCCTTTAAAGCTAACTTATCTTGAATTTGCCGCCTAGATAACCCAGAACCTAGCTCCCTGGCTTGCGCTATTAAGCGGAACTGTCTGGTAATCATAGCCAGAATATGAGTCGGTGAAACGCCTTCCTGATAAAGCCTGTGGAGTGCTAGTTGCGCCTTTTCCACTTGCTCTTCGACGACTGCATCCACCAGCGCAAAGATATTAACCTCCTGAGCATAATCTGTTAATTGTCTCACATCATCTTCAGTAATAGAGCGCCCCTGAGTATAAAGAAGCAACTTCGTAATTTCGTTATTCATGGTCCATAAGTTTCCTCCTACAAGCTCAGCGAGCAATTTCACTGCCTGAGGAGTGATACTGCCACCTTCTTCAACCACCTGCTGTCGTATCCAGGCTATTAAACGTCCACCTCGCAGCAAGGGAAAAGTCCTAACTTTAGCCAGTGGCGCAAGCTTCTTTAACAACGGGTTATTGCCACCTATTTTGCCATCAATTAACACCAATATGGTGGTTTGTGGCATCTGCTCGATGCAAGGACCCAAACTCTTCCATTCCCCCAACACACTCTGGGATGTAGTAACTGCGCGCTTGCCAGACCACTGCTTGCCCCATTTGGGCTCAAAACGCTCCAACAAGCCATCAACTATAACTAGGCGATAGGGAGACAAAAAAGGAGCAGTATTACAATTGTCCTTAAGCTCATTTAAGGTTAAATGCTGGCCATCCAACCGGGTAGTGTTAATAGCCAGCATTTGTGGGTCGCCTAAGCCAGCTTTAATTTCTGCTACAACTTGCCAGAGGGAGAAATCATCCTGACCATAAAGAATATAGAACATACCTTGTATTCTATCATACAACCCCCTGGCAGGAGGTTTTCTCTGACTCACAGATTAAGATACTAGAGGCTATATACTCACACTGCCCTTTTAGCTGTTCTGCTCCTCTTCCAGCCTAATATCTCCAGCAAATCTCCTATGCCCGCATCCCTCGTCACCTCATGCCTTAAAAATAAATCGGGGTTGATGTGATAGGTGTTGCTCCTCCCCACTTTTCTACGCTTCAAGTAGCCTGCGACTTCGAGGTCAGCGATTATTTTGTGGACAGTCCTCTCCGTGAAGCCCAGGGTCAAGGCGATATCACGAGTAGTGCTGCGGGGATGCCTGGAGATATGGCTGAGGACTAAACCATGCTTGGTAATAAAAGTCCACTCTTCCATTTTATCCAGTTTTCCTCAGAAATATTTAAGTTTCCCTCTTAAAACCCCGTAAAACCTCTTGACAAAATTAGGGACAGTAGTATAATTTTTCCTGAAAAATAATTCAAGCTTACTGTTTCATGTTAATGATTTCCAGAATTAGGATAACAACAGTATAGCAATCTCCTGAATGCTAGTAAATTGCGTAAAGGTAAATATCCTCTAAGCTGTTTGCCTTTACTGATTAGCTGAAAGAAAAACAACTGAAAACTATAATTAAGGAATACCACAAAACGAATCTATAAAAGGGATATTTGAAGCTAAAAAATCAGCTCTTTGAAAATTAAAAAGTTTTATCATAATAAGTAGGACAATAATGTTTTGGAAAAAGAAACCGGCGAAAGAAGAGAAGACGGCAAAAGGTGAGAAATTGCCAAGGCCAACAGATATAGCGGAGCAAGTGGGAAGGTATTTAGTAGTGGAGAAGAAAAGGGACCCAGACTGGGTATGGAAGCTCAAGAGTGTAGTGCGTCAGAGACCAGAAGAGAAAAAGAGGTTTGATGTACGGGTTTTCGATAAGGCCCAGGCAACAGCAAATAAGGTAACTGTTAAGGACTATACCTCTCTTGATGAGCATCCCGATCTAATACTCTACGAGGGGTGGTTTGATAAGGAATCCCAGAAGACGCAGCTAGAAGAAGGAGGGCAATAATGTTTTGGAAAAAGAAACAAACCGGGACAGGAGCTACAGAGGCAAAGCCACAAAAGGTAAAGAAGTTATCCCCGAAGGTTATTATAACAAGCAAAATTGAGCAACTAGGTCCGGGAGATAGCGCCAGCTATCAGCTAGCGGAGGTCTATGGAGGTGGGTTGGCCGTCGTTGAGCTTAATCCCCAATATCCTGAAAAGGGGAGGAAGTATTCCTTAAGCTTAGAGAAAATAGTGGACGGCAAGCCCGCGGGGAAAAGAAGCCATCTTTCGAGCTCCAATAACCCAAAGGATTTAGCTGGCTGGATCCTGGAGCGGGGTGGCGAGCCGTACAGCTAAGTAGGGTAAAGTTCTCTGCTCTCGAAGCAGCATAGAAGGTACGCATTAAGGACTATGATGCTCTTGGTGAGCATGTGGATTTGATACTCTCCCAGGGATGATTTGATAGGAAACCGATTAAGATGCAGCTAGTAGCGAAAAAAGAGGGTGAAGGGATCCGGTTTATGAGTAGTGAAGTCGAAGATATCCAATAGGAAAGGAAAGTCCGAGTGGCAAAGGCACCTCGTGCAAAGCAGGCTTAAATCATCTGTAAGGAAGACAAACTAAATACAATAACATTAATAATTGCCAAACTGAGTCTATAAAAAGGAGGTGAGGAGTATGCAAAAGAAACCTAAGCCCGGTGGTCCCAAACCCAAGTAACTAAAGTCCAAAGGTCAGGCAAAGCAAAGGGGGGTTGCACCGTAAAGAGTAACTCCCCTTGTTTTTGGTTTCGGAGACAAAGTATAGACTTTATTACGTAGAAGAACATCGGCCTTACCTTTTGCCATACATATAGCATAAAGCCTTCCAATTTGGAAAGAAGTCCACCTTGCTATTAAATCCCTAGAGCTTAGCTATCCGCGTGACCTCAGAGCACAAAACCAAGGTATGCTATAGTATATAACATGAAGGTCGCTATTGTCGGGCTTCCCAAAAGCGGCAAGACAACAATTTTTAATACTTTAACCAAAGACAAAGCTGAAGTGGCCGCTTATTCCCCTTCCCTGGCCCCAAACATAGGCATAGCTAAGGTGCCTGATTCACGATTATCAATACTAAAAAATATATTCCAGCCTAAAAAAACCGTCCCTGCTGAAGTAAGCTATGTGGATCTTGCTGGCTCGCCTAAATCCTTTAGCAGCAAGGGGGAAATAGGAGGGGAACTTTTGAATTACCTGACCACTGCTGATGCCCTGCTTCAGGTAGTTCGGGTTTTTGAAGATGAAAAAATACCCCATCCTGAGGGAAGCATAAACCCTGAGAGAGATATCGCAACTCTGGATTTAGAATTGGCCTTTTCCGATTTAGCCATTATTGAAAGAAAACTTAATAAGTTAGGTTCATTACTGAAAGGAGCTAAATCATCAGAGCGCGAATCATATTTAAAAGAACAACTTTTACTAGAGAAAATCAAGGTAGATTTGGAGAAAGATATACCAATAAGGCAACAGGACCTCAACGAGGATCAGCTAAAAATGCTATCCAATTACCAGTTTCTTACTGCCAAACCAATGCTGGTCGTCCTTAACATTGGGGAGGAGCAAATACCTCGAGCTCCGCAATTGGAGACCGCGATAAGGGCACTTTATCCCCAATTTGCTGTAATAGCCCTATGTGGCAAGCTGGAGATGGAATTGGGTCTGCTCAGTGACGTCGAGGCTAAGGAATTCCGCGAGGCTATGGGGCTAACCACATCAGCACTCGAGCAGGTTATCGATTTGTCATACCGCCTTCTGGGGCTAATTTCATTCTTTACTACAGCTTCCGCCGAGTTAAAAGCCTGGACTATTGCCAGGGGCACTACAGCACCAAAGGCAGCAGGGAAGGTGCATACCGATATGGAAAGAGGCTTTATCCGCGCTGAAGTAATCAGCTATAGCGACATGGAGAAATGTGGCAATCTAGCTGAAGCACGAAGAAGGGGGTTACTCAGAACAGAAGGCAAGAACTATGTTGTCCAGGACGGAGACGTAGTTACCTTTCTATTTAATGTCTAGCTAGACGAAATTGCGTTTGGCTCAACAGATTTATTTGGCCAGATACTCATACCCTGAGGCAGCTTATTCCAATCCCCCATCCTTACGTTATCCCCCAAGACACAATTATCCCCAACCTCACTCCCATCACCAATATAACAATTGGAGGCAAGCACACAGTTCCTGAGCTTAGCTCCTCTACTGACTCTACAATCCTGCCATAATACCGACCCTTCCACTACAGCACCTTCCCCTATGTGGCACCTCTGGCCTAAAACAACAGGCCCTGTTACCACAGCATCCCTATCAATAAAACAATCTTCTCCAACTATCACTGGCTCTTTAATCTGAGCTGATGGATGAACAAAGCACTGACACTCAAACCTTCCCCCCCTACCAGCATTCAGCAGGTCATGATGCAACCTCAAGTATTTCTCTGGAGTACCTATATCAATCCAGTAAACCTCAGATGAATAGCCATAGATAGCCTCTCCCGCATCCAGTAGCAAAGGAAATACATCGCGCTCAAACATGGAGAAGACATTAGGAGCGATACAGCTCAAAACACCAGGTTCCAAGATATAAATACCAGCGTTAATCATGTTAGTGGTCACCTCACGCTGCTCTGGCTTTTCTATGAAACGCTTGACCTTATTTTCAGCATCCGTTTCCACTACTCCATAAATAGTAGGGTTCTCTACCGGCGTCAAGGCTATGCTTACACTGGCTTTGTTCTGGCGATGCAAATCCATCATAGCCGGTAGGTCGATATCCGTAAAGATGTCACCATTAAATACGACAAAGGGCTCGTCCAGAAGCCTTTCAGCATTCTTCACTGCACCTGCTGTTCCCATAGGGAAATGCTCTACCGAGTAAACTATCTTCACGCCAAACTTGCTGCCATCGCCAAAATAACCCTGAATCTGCTCACCCAAAGCAATAATAATATCAACAATGTTGTGCTTCTTGAGGTAATTGATAACATGCTTAAGTAAAGGCTGGTTTAATACAGGAACCATTATTTTAGCTGTGTTACAAGTAAGGGGACGCAACCTAGTTGCTTCCCCTCCAGCTAAAATAACAGCTTTCACTAGCCCTCCAGTGCCTTTCAGGGATCAGAATTCAGCGCAACACGCTATATTTATTGAAACACTCTCTTACATGGCTTATAAATCTATCGTTGTTCACCTTCTTTAGCGGACTAACAAGAGGAACAGGAGGAGACTCTTCCCCATCTGTAAGAATCCCTTGCTTAATTAATTCCGCTAAAATCATCTGCTTTAATTCCTCTCCACAAAGAGGTGAATGATAAATAGTGCTCATTGCCAATAAGAGCATTTTCCGAATGTGCTCATCCCCTTTTTCCTCATGCAGATGAGGGTTTCTGGTCTCAATTTGAAATATATCTATCCCCTGCTCCATTATCTTAAGATTCCTCGTGGGCAAGATGCCACCAAAACCCTCAAAAATGGACACTAATTCTTGGGGTTCCACAGCATACCCTGAGGCATAAGGTAAAATCTCCGCCAGCTTCATGCTCATGGCGTGCTCTCCAGCATTACCTGTTTTCACAACCTCAGTTTCAAACCCTGTTCTAGTGGATATAAGCTCATTCAAATATTTATTAGTAATTTCTGATACCCTTCCCCATTTCCTGAAGTATAGCCCGCCTGAAACCTTGGGCTTATAGTGCCATAATATCCTCACCATACTATAAGGGGATTGGGCTAAGCTAAAGCCAGCAGCGTAATTCCTCACATATTCCAGCACCGAGCCGGGGAAATAATTATCGGCATCAATGAAGCCCACATACTCTTTCCCCACAGCCTTGGCCATAAGTAAGCCTATTAGCATAGCCTCGCTCTTGCCATCACGCACCAATCCGTTTTCAGCCAAAAGGTCATTATAGCCAGCTTCTCCCATAGCTTCAGCAATGGCAGGGTCTTTTTGATGGACGATCAAAGCCTCGCGAACGGTAAAACGACAAAGCTGGTTTAAAGCATCTCCTTCCATTCTGAATCGGTCAACTTTTCCTATTTGGCTATTGGAAACCACTATCACCAGACAATCATGTGGCACCCCACTAACCACTCCTTCAAAAAGCTTGAGCTTCTCATCCCTAACTGGAATGATAACCGCCATCCTATCTTCAAAGTGCTTGATGGTTTCCTCATTTATTTTTATTACCCCCATAGCACCATCAGCAGGCAACTCACTTTTTACTCCCGAGTCTAAAGCTATCACTTTCTGAACATGATTCAATCTGACTGAGCCAAAACGCTCTGTATACCTTGGACTCTCTATAAACACCTTCCACCTCCTTCGAAACGGCAACATAGTAGCAGAACTATCTAACCAGTGGCAAACCACTGCCACACACTTCATCATAGGTTTCTTTGACCACAAGCTAATTTACGTGTTAATTTATCTGAAATGAAAAGGGTGATTTTCACCGACCTCGATGGAACTCTACTCGATGCTGTCACTTATTCCTATCACCAAGCTATGGACGCCGTGGAATTGCTCCGGAGGAAGGAAATACCACTTGTCTTCTGCTCTGCTAAAACAAGGGCAGAGCAAGAGGTATACCACAGAGAATTAGGTATAAATGATCCCTTTATAGTGGAGAATGGAGGAGCTATCTTTATCCCGGAAAATTATTTCTCCTCTCCTTTTGAACACCATAAAATCACCCAGGGTTATATAGTAATTGAGTTGGGCACCGCCTACGATCAAATAAGGGAAACGTTAAAAAGAATTGAAACAGCAACAGGCATAACTATTAAAGGTTTTGGGGATATGAGCGTCGAGGAAGTGGCTAAGGACAGCGGCTTAACTCTGGAATTTGCTAGATTAGCCAAGCAAAGGAAGTATAGCGAAACCTTCAAAATAGAAGGCGCTAAACAAAGGCGAAACCTAGCCTTAAAAAAGATCAAGGAGGCGGGCATTGACTCTACCCATGGAGGTAGGTATTATGGTGCGCTGAAAGGAAATGATAAAGGTAAGGCTACTCGGATTTTAATTCGCTTGTTTGAGCAAGAATTTGGTGGTGTGGAAACTATCGGCATAGGTGATAGCCAAAATGACCTGCCCATGCTAGCCGCAGTGGATATCCCTGTGCTAGTTCAGAAGCCCGATAAGCTATGGGAAGAGATAGATTTAGCTAATGTTCGTAGAGCACCGGGGATCGGCCCTCAAGGGTGGAAGAAAACAATTGAAGATTTAATCGAAGCCTAAAAATGCTACCGATTTATGATGAGGCGATCGTAAGGTTGTTTAGGGCTAAAGGTGAAATGGGTAAATAGCTGAGATTCTGCGATAGGCTACCAATCATATGAACAAGTAACAGGAATCTGATACAATTAGTAATGCTTAAATTAAAGGGAGGAGCTATTATGAGTACTGCGACAACCAACCCCTTTGAAGCCGTAGTGAGTCAAATTAACGCCACCTGTGATCGGCTAAATGTCAAAGATGCCTACCGTTTGCGGCTGGGGAAATGTGAGCGAGAGCTGATCGTCCATTTTCCAGTAAAAATGGATGATGGGACAGTAAAGATTTTCACCGGCTTCAGAATTCAGCATAACGATACCCGTGGGCCATCCAAGGGAGGGATTCGCTATCACCCCGATGTTACTTTGGATGAGACTAGAGCTTTAGCAGCTCGAATGACACTAAAGGCTGCAGTTGCCAATATACCTTATGGTGGTGCTAAGGGGGCGGTTATTTGTAATCCAGCGCTCATGTCTCAAACTGAACTGGAGAGGGTAACACGACGTTACACCTCCGAGATCTCGCTCTTAATAGGCCCCGAAAGTGATATCCCAGCTCCTGATTTAGGTACAAATCCTCAAGTCATGGCGTGGATTATGGACACCTACAGTATGACCAAGGGCTATTCTGTTCCTGCAGTGGTCACCGGTAAACCCATTGACATAGGTGGCAGCAAGGGCAGATTCGAGGCTACTGGCCGTGGCTGTATGATTAGCGCCAATCTAGCAACTAAGCAAAAACACATGAGCCTCAAGGGCGCTACAGCAGCAGTCCAGGGCTTTGGCAACGTCGGCTCGGCAGCAGCGAAGCTGCTAGCTAGAGAAGGCTGCCGAATTATAGCAGTAAGTGATGTCAAGGGCGGTACCCATAATTCAAAAGGGCTAGACATCGAGGCATTGCTCAATCATAGTAAGGAAACAGGTTCGGTAGTCGGTTTCAACGGTGGTGAAGCTATGACTAACGCTGAGCTATTGGCGCTACAGTGTGATATCCTGGTGCCAGCAGCGATAGGAGGGCAAATAACTACCGCCAATGCGACACAGGTAAAAGCGAAGATCATTGTGGAAGGCGCCAACGGGCCAACTACCCCCGAGGCATCTAAGATTCTTTGCGATAACGGGGTATTCGTTGTTCCAGATATATTAGCCAATATAGGAGGGGTAGTAGTATCCTATTTTGAGTGGATACAGAACATAGAATCATTCTTCTGGGAGGAGGAGGAAATAAACAATAAGCTACAAAGACTAATGACTAACGCCTTTACAGAAGTCCTGGCAATTAGCCAAGCTGAGAAAACCGATATGAGAACTGCCGCCTATATGTTAGCGATAAAGCGACTGGTGTCTGCTATGTCCATCAGGGGAATATACCCGTAATCACATAAAACAAACCATATAAAAGACGGATTTAGATGAAGGAGATAAAAATTATACCTTGCCTTGATATTAAGGATGGGCGAGTAGTTAAAGGGGTGAAATTTGAAAATCTCAAGGATGCCCGAGACCCGGTAGAGGCAGCGGAGGCTTATTGTCGAGAAGGTGCCGATGAGCTAGCCTTCCTCGATATCACCGCTACTGTGGAGAATAGAGGAACGAGACTGGAATGGGTCAAGAGAGTAGCGGAAAAGGTTACCATCCCTTTCACCGTAGGGGGTGGAATTAGAAATATCGAGGATATGAAGGTCTTGTTCAACCTCGGCGTAAACAAAGTCTCCATAAATACCGCTGCTGTCAGGAATCCCGAGCTTATAAAGCAAGCCTCAAGGGAATTTGGCAAGGATAAGCTCATTGTTGCCATCGACGGACGAAAGAATCCGCCCGAAAGTCATCTCCCTAGATTAGAGGTGGTAGTAGCAAGCGGTAGCGAGAACACCGGAATGAACATTGTTGACTGGGCAAAGAGAGTGGAGGAGCTAGGGGCAGGGGAAATCCTGCTTACTAGCAAGGACGTTGACGGAACAAAGGAAGGGTATGATTTAGAGATGACCAAAGCCGTGACTGAGGCTGTTAGCATACCGGTTATAGCTTCGGGTGGTGCTGGCAGACTACAGCACCTTTACCAAGCTGTAACAATCGGCAAAGCATCGGCAGTTTTAGCCGCCTCTATCTTCCACTTCGGGGAGATTTCAATATCTCAAGCCAAGCAATATCTGAAGCAAAGAGGTATAAAGGTAAACACAGGGTCAAATATCTAAGACTGCTGCAGCAAGTTTTCCTTACTTAAAGCAGTCGCGTCTAGTAAGGCCTATCTTCACTGCCGGTTAGCATAGCTTAAGAAATAATGCAGCAATTTCGCGCCGCTTCTCCATTCACCACCAGTCTATAAAACAATGCCGTTCAGTTAACAGCCTTAATGTGTTAATGCCGGCTGCCTTCTTTACCTAAAAAACAAGGAGACACACGCCCGGAGGCTGTCAAGACTCATTAGAAATGTCCTCTACTTTAACTCATTAGAAATGTCCTCTGGTGACCTCACACCGGTAATGTCTGG
>CAZILT010000157.1:0-3446 GCA_964540185.1 uncultured Dehalococcoidales bacterium | reverse complement strand
GTGCGCTACCAGGCTGCGCTACACCCCGTTACACCACTTGTTACAATTATGCTATCATAACAAGGTCTCCAAGACAATAATTACCAAACTACCAAATTATGAGTAACCCTTGAGCAAGAAACAGAAGAGGAGCATCCCCAAGCAAGTCCCCACCAAGCACCAAGCCTCCAAATGGCAGCGCCAGGCGAGGATGCGCCGATTTATAATAATCGGTGCTGCCATTTTCCTGGCTGTCATTATAGGCTGGGTGGGCTATGGATACTATAACGACAGAATTCAGCCTCTCCATGAGACTGTTATAGAGGTAAATGATGTTTCATTTGATATGGGCTATTATGTAAAGACACTTGACGCTTACACCACAGACATGGAGCCGGCTTATATTGATTACATGGTTAGCTCTGTTGCCAGCCAAATCGTGCAGGATGAAATAATCAGGCAGGGAGCTAACGACCTGGGAATCTATGTTACCGCTCAGGAGGTAGCAGAAAAGATTGAGGAGAATCAACTGCCCAAGGATAAGGTATATCAAGATATAATCAGCGCTGGTTTATTAAGGGAGAAACTTATAGAGTATTTTGACCTTCAGTTACCTGACACAATGGAGCAAGCCCATGTCCAAACAATGCTTGTTGAGAGTGAACAAGTAGCTGACGACGTGATAGCCAAAATCGAAGGCGGTGGGAACTTCGCTGCCTTGGTTGACCAGTTTTCCTGCCAACCACAAGTTGAAGGTGACCTGGCCTGGCTTCCCCGAGAATTAATGCCCAATACCTTCATTGGAGAAGCTGCTTTTAGCCTTCAGCCTGGAGAGTCACATAAGATTTATGATAAATCTGCCACTAAAAACGTCGGCTATTGGCTGATAGAGGTAGATGATACGGCTGAAGAGCAGGGGATAAATACCAGAGCCATGTTGCTGGGTAACAAGACAGAGGCAGAAGAGGTTAAAGCTAAGTTGGTCAGCGAGGACTTCACTGCTTTGGCTAAGGAATATTCCCAGCATGATAGCAAAGATAATGGTGGTGAGCTTGGCTGGCTAAAACAAGGCGATATGAATAGTGAAGCTTTCGATGAGGCAGCATTCGGTCTTACTATCGGTGAGGTAAGCGAACCAATTCAAGATAAATCGGTTCAGACTACCGGAGGCTACTGGGTAATCACAGTTTTAGGCCGAGAAGAACGAGTGCTGAGCGAGGAGGCCAGAATCGGGCTAGCCCAAAACGACTTTAACGACTGGTATGCGGAGCAAAGTGGAAATAGTATCATTAATAATTACCTTGATGAGGAAAAAAATTCCTGGGCTGTAGCCAGGGTTAAGAGGGGGAGATAATATCATGACCGAAAAGGATATCGGCATCGGTTTATTGGGGCTGGGCACTGTAGGCAGTGGCGTAGCCAGAGTCCTGCTTGACAAGGCTGATATCCTGGCAGAACAAGGAGGAGCTTCACTGGTTTTAACAAAAGTGCTTGAATGCGCCATGGATAAATGGCGTGCACTAAAGCTTGACCCCCACACGCTTGCCAATCATATTGATGAAATTACCATCAGCCCTGAAGTGGATATAGTAATTGAGCTTATCGGGGGTGAGCATCCTGCCTTAGAGTATATCAAGCAAGCTATCTGTAACGGTAAGCATGTGGTCACCGCCAACAAGGAAGTAATAGCCAAGCATGGATATGAGCTGCTATCTTTAGCCAAGAAACACAATGTGGGGCTTCGCTATGAGGCAAGCGTAGGCAGCGGCATACCTCTCATTTCCTCCTTTTATCAAGGCTTAGCAGCTAATGACATCTCAGCTATCTATGGCATTCTCAATGGCACCACTAACTATATTCTGACCAGAATGTCACAGGAGGGATTAGACTTTGCTCTAGCATTAAAGCAGGCCCAGGAACTGGGTTATGCTGAAGCAAACCCGGCTAATGATATTGAAGGTATAGATACCGTTTACAAACTAGCTATCCTATCCAGCCTGGCTTTTCACACCAAAGTTGACCCTCAAGACATATACCGCGATGGAATCTCGCGCCTCACAGCCCAGGACTTCCGCTACGCCAAGGAACTCGGCTATACTATTAAGCTGCTGGCTATTGCCAAGCGAAGCAATGAAGCTATTGAGGTGCGCGTCCACCCTGCTTTTATTCCTGATGATTCCCAGTTAGCCAAGGTCGCTGGCGTCTACAATGCCATCCAGGTAGAAGGCGATTTAGCCGGTAAGCTCATCTTCTATGGACAAGGTGCAGGAGCTTTACCAGCCTCCAGTGCTATTATAGCTGATGTATTGACCATAGCCAGGAATATTTCCCACAGGGTAAGCAGTATTCCCAAGATAGAGTTAAACCAGAACCTACCTGTTAAGCCTATGTCCAATATAAAGACCCGCTATTACTTCAGGGTGAATGTGGCTGACCGCCCTGGCGTTTTAGCTCAAATAGCAGAAGTCTTGGGGCAAAATTACATCAGCATTTCCTCCGTGATTCAAAAGGAAAGCGACTTGACATCTCAAACTGCAGTCCTCGTTATCATGACACATCCAGCCGAGGAGAGAGCGGTGCAAAAGGCTCTGGAAGAAGTAAGACGACTAACAGTAGTGAATGAAGTTAGCAACTTCGTGAGGGTTGAAGCATGAAGCAAGGTGTTTTAAACAGATATCGTGACTTCCTACCGATAACCCCCAATACTCCGCTTATCACACTTGGCGAAGGAGATACGCCCTTGGTGAGATCGCGAACTCTAGAAAAAGAGCTTGGGTGTGGTGAGCTCTACTTCAAATTGGAAGGCTGTAATCCCACTGGCTCCTTCAAAGACCGTGGTATGGTAGTAGCAGTGGCTAAAGCTGTGGAGAGCGGCAGTTCCAGCATTATCTGTGCTTCCACAGGTAACACCAGCGCTTCAGCAGCCGCTTTTGGAGCCCGCTTCGGGCTAAAAACAATTGTCATCATACCCAAAGGTAAAATAGCCACAGGGAAGCTGGCTCAGGCCATCGCTTACAACGCCCAGATTATAGCTATAGATGGTAATTTTGACCAGGCACTCCAAATAGTCCGCAGCCTGACTGAAAAATATCCAATCACCCTGGTCAACTCAATAAATCCCAACCGAATTGAAGGACAAAAGACAGCCGCTTTTGAAATTGTAGACGCGCTGGGTGATGCCCCCGATTATCTGTTCATTCCTGTGGGTAACGCTGGCAATATCACCGCCTACTGGAAAGGATTCGTGGAATATTACCGGATTGGCAAAACAAGCCACACCCCTAAAATGATGGGCTTTCAGGCTGCCGGCGCTGCTCCGATAGTGCTGGGAAAAATTGTTAAGCGACCCAGGACTATTGCCACAGCCATTCGCATTGGCAACCCGGCTAGCTGGCAGAAAGCAGTAACAGCTCGAGATGAGTCGGGCGGCATTATTGATTGTGTCACTGATGATGAAATTATGAATG
>CAZILT010000156.1:0-1619 GCA_964540185.1 uncultured Dehalococcoidales bacterium | reverse complement strand
GTCCACATCGGAGAAAGCTAATGTTAATCTCACCTGTTCGGTAGCTAATTTTAGCGGATAAAGAGTTCCATCAGGCAGAGCACTCGCCGATGCCCCTATTGTTCCTACGCCAATAAGCAAGAGACCCAGGACGCCGGTCATCGCTAGGACCCACCACTTATACCAGAGGTGAATTTTTGCTCCTTTTCCCTCCATTTTTTCCTGTTTGGCGTAAAGCATTGTTTGAAGTTGGGAGTGGACTCTGCCCTTAAAGTCAGGGGCGGGCTGCATATCAGAAGATCTTTGAGCAAGGGCAGCGCTAGTTTTGAGCAAAGGCTCTAACTCGGCTGCTTGCTCAGGATAAGTCTTGAGGCAATCCTCAATGCTTTCACTCTTAAGTATTCGCTCTAGACAATTATTGAAAATATCTTCTGTCTTTCCAGTCATTTTTATTTATCCGTCAGTAGCATTCTCTTTAATGCCATTACTCCATTGTATTGCAAAGCTTTCACCGTGCCTTCGTTTTTCCCCAGAACTTTAGCTGCCTCTGCCACTGAAAGCTCAGCGCCAAAGCGGAGCGAAATCACTTCTCTTTGGGCGGGAGATAATTTCTCTACTTTGTTAATCAGCTCCTCAATTTCAAGCTCCCGTTCTGCTGTAAGCGCTGGATTTGAAGTACCAACCAGGGTTATATTGTCTTCTAGAGGCACCTTTTCCGTCTTGCCCTGCTTCCTGAAGTAATCGACCACCTGATTATGGGCGATGCGAAATAGCCAGGAAGCGAAGGGCAAACTGCGCTGCTTGTAACGGCCAATTGCCTCCAATGCTTTAACAAACACCTCCTGAGTTAAATCCTCCGCCTCAGCTCGGTTTCCCAATCTGAGATGGACATAACGATAAATCCCATCAAAATATCTCTCATAAAGTTGAGTAAAGGCCTCCCCATCTCCTTTTGTCGCTCGATAAACTACGTCCTCTTCAATAGACATCAGCTTGATGTCTATTATACTGGAAAACGAAAAAATATGAGAAAGGTTTATAGCGGGCGCAAAATAGCCAAGATATAATTTAGTTGAGATAAACAGCGACACATTATCGTGCCATTGCGAAGCACCTCAATGCTGGAGCAATCTTGCCTCGACCATCATCCTGAGCGTTTCGTTCCTTGTCATTCTGAGGGAGAGAAGCGCCCGAAGAATCTCACTCAGGATAAACTTCGCGAAGGATCTCGCCCCATCAGATTGCCACGCCTTCGGCTCGCAATGACGAGTAACAACGATGCTAAAAATTAGCTGGGGGTTAAAGGGGCAACGAATCCTAAGAAGCCTTGTTAGCTTGCTTCTCTGCCCAGTTGCCTGCCCAAGGCAGCTTCCACATCTTGCCACTTCCAGCCTGAACCATGAGGATGATCCATAAGACGAGGCCCAGAATCCAAACGACCGGGCCAAGAACCCAGCCAACAACTGGAATAGAAAATAGAATAAGGTAAGCTACCGTCAGTACGCCAAAGGTCATGATGGACTGCCAGGCGTGGAATTTGACGAACTTGCTCTTTTTCTCAATCACCAGGAAAACTATCCCCGAAATCCAGCCGCCCACATAGCACAGAAGCCCTGCTATATTGGCTGACATTCCAACGC
>CAZILT010000155.1:0-6312 GCA_964540185.1 uncultured Dehalococcoidales bacterium | reverse complement strand
GGCCTCCGGAGCCAGGTGCAAGGGTTCGAGTCCCTTCAGGGGTAGTTATGTAAAAGGAGGTGTTTTATGGGTAAGATTCTCGAAGTGAGGTGGCATGGTAGGGGTGGGATGGGTGCTGTGACTGCGGCTGAGTTGCTTGCCCGGGCTGCTATAAGTGAAGGGCGGTATGCTCAGTCATTTCCTAGCTTTGGACCTGAGAGAAGGGGGGCGCCGGTTCTTGCTTTCCTTAGGTTGAGCGATGACTTTATCAGAGTGAGGACCAACATTTATGAGCCGGATATAGTGGTAGTTCTTGACCCTGGGTTGCTCCGTATAGTTGACATAACTGTGGGGCTCAAGGATGGAGGTAAGATTATGGTCAATTCTAGAAAGCCCCCTGAGCAGTTGAAGGCTGAGTTTGGATACAAGTGGCCTGTGGCTGCAGTGAATGCTACAGAAATTGCCAGGGAAGCAATAGGGCTGCCTATCACGAATACCACCATGATAGGTGCATTCTTGAAAGTTACCGAGGCGGTAAAAATGGATTCTTTGATAGGGGAACTGCGGGAGCGCTTCGGCAAGCGAGCTGATGGGAATATTGAGGCTATGAAAAGAGCCTATAAGGAGACGGTGATAAAGGAGTGAAAATGGCACAAAAGAAGCTAAAAACAGCGTACGATTTTACTTGGAGAGACATGGAGGTTGGTAATATAATCACGGAAGCGGGGAATGCTAGCTTACGCAGAACTGGTGATTGGAGAAGTGAAAGGCCTATAGTGGATAGGGAGAAATGTACCAAGTGTGGCTTGTGCTGGCTTTATTGCCCGGATGGGGCTATAAAGCCTATTGAGGATGGGTATTATGAGCCTGACCTTTATTACTGCAAGGGATGTGGAATTTGCTCCAAAGTATGTCCGACAGGGGCTATAACAATGATACAGGAGGAAGAAATATGAGCAAGAGAGTAGCGTTAGAGGCTTCGCATGCGGTTGCCGAAGCAGTGAAAATGGCTGATGCTGATGTTATTGCTGCTTACCCCATAACGCCGCAGACACATATTCCTGAGCGGCTGGCTGAGATGGTGGCCAACGGTGAGCTGAAAGCAAGTTATATACCTGTTGAATCAGAGCATTCAGCTTTGAGTGCTAGTCTCGGAGCTTCATCGGTAGGTGCTAGAGCTTTCACTACCACTGCAGGGCAGGGATTAGAGCTCATGCATGAGGTTGTTTATGTTGTTTCTTCCATGAGATATCCTGTGGTCATGGTGATATGTAATAGGGCTCTTTCGGCGCCATTAAGTGTTTGGGGAGACCACTCCGATGTCATGTCATGTAGAGATACTGGTTGGATTCAGGTATTTTGTGAAAATAATCAGGAGGCGTTTGATTTAACTCTCTGGGCTTTTCGTGTTGGCGAGGATCCCAAAGTGCTGTTTCCAGTGATGGTTAACCTTGATGGGTTTACTCTGTCACATGTCACAGAGCCAGTGCTTCTGCCAGAGCAAAGCGAGGTTGATAGATTTCTCCCTAAATTAGAATATCCCTTCGCTTTAGATCCTGATAGGCCGATGACGCACGGGGCTTTCGGCCCGCCTGACATATATTCAGAGGCTAAAATAGCTCAGGAGGTGGCATTTAGAAGGTCTAAGGGGGTGATACTCAAGGGATGGAAGGAATTTGGGGACATATTTGGCCGCTATTACTCGCCTGTTGAGCTATATAAAGCTGAAGGTGCTAAGACGTTGCTTTTGACTATGGGAAGTTATAGTGATACAGCCAAAATAGTAGTAGATGAAAGGCGAACTAGAGGAGAGTCTCTTGGGCTTGTAAGGGTACGTCTATGGAGGCCGTTCCCATTTGAGGAATTTCGCCAGGCAGTAAGAGGGGCAGAGACTCTCATTGTTTTCGATAGGGCGATTTCTTCCGGGATGGGAGGCCCGGTCTTCTCGGAAGTTAGATCGGCTTTATATGATGAAGAGCGGAGACCAAAAGTCGTCGGCATTATAGGTGGCTTGGGTGGAAGGGACATGGCAGTGGAGGACTTTGAGTATGTTGTTGATAGAGGTAGGGAGCTTGCCGAGAAGGGGTCGGATAGGATGCTGGAGACGGTAGGCGTACGTGGCGAAATGGTAAGAGCATAAGGGGGTAAAAGAATGGAAGAGAAAACTATAAAATTTGGGAAGAACCTTATACCTGTGAAGGAGTATCTGGCTGAGGGGCATAACTTCTGTACCGGCTGTGGTGAGGCCCTGGCAATCAGGCTTGCCTGTAAGGCTATAGGGGAGAACATGATAATCAATATGGCTACAGGCTGTGATGAAGTTTGCACTACACCACTTCCGGTGACTTCATGGCGGGTTCCCTGGTTACATACTCTGTTTGAAAATACTGCCGCCACAATCTCGGGTGTAGAGGCAGGTTTAAAGAGTAGGATGGAGAAGGGCAAAATGCCTGAGAAAGATATTAAGTGTGTCGCCATGGCTGGAGATGGGGGGACCAGCGATATAGGAATGCAAGCCTTATCTGGAGCATTAGAGAGAGGTCACAATTTCTTGTATATTTGCTGGGATAACGAAGCCTATATGAATACCGGAATCCAGAGGTCAAGTAGTACGCCCTATGGGTCTTCAACCACTACTGCTCCTGCAGGTAGGGTCAGCATTGGGCAGACCACGTGGAAGAAAAACATGGTTGAGATTGCTGCTGCTCATAACATACCCTATGCAGCTACAGCTTGCCCCAGTTACCCTTTTGATTTGATAAACAAGGTTAGAAAGGGCATAGAGGCTAAAGGCCCTGCCTATATCCATATTTTTTGTGTTTGTCCTACAGGTTGGCGATGTCCTTCGGATATGACTATTGAGATAGGTCGTCTTGCTGTGCAAACAGGGATTTTTCCGCTTTATGAAGTGGAGAATGGCCGATATAGGTTAAATGTCAATCCGGCCAAACTTTTACCAGTTGAGGAATATCTAAACCTGCAAGGCCGATATCGGCATTTGTCAGACGAGGAGATTAAGAACATCCAAGAAAGGGTGAATGCGGATTACGCTATACTTAAGGCGAAGATAGCGGCTTTTGCCGCTTGAGTGATAGGTAACCTATACCTTAGGGTTTAGATATTATGATTTAGTATTTCCTTTTGCGGGGTGTGGCGCAGCGGCTAGCGCGCATGGTTTGGGACCATGAGGTCGGAGGTTCAAATCCTCTCACCCCGATGCGGGAGTAACTCAGTGGTAGAGTTCCTGCCTTCCAAGCAGGCTGTCGCGGGTTCGAGTCCCGTCTCCCGCTCCAGGATGGGCTCGTAGCTCAGAGGCAGAGCGACCGGCTCATAACCGGTTGGTCGCAGGTTCGAATCCTGCCGAGCCCACTAATCCGGTTTCCTATAATTTGAGGTCCAAAGGACCTGTGATAGGCCCTGTCTTGTTAGAATAAAGGAGTTAGGCTTGAGCTCGGTTTTTTGATGTAAAATTCTCTCAAAAATCCCTGGACTAATCCATTTACACCTGTGGGGTTGTTTTACCCCCCAAATTTTGCCTCTCACGGCTAGTTTTTTGTGCTGAGGATTTTATTTTCAAAAATCTCCGGTTTGTTGGCTGAGCGGGCCTTGATGTTATTGACATAATACTTCAGCCGTTTGTCCTCATTAATCCGTTTCGGCCAGGGGATGATATTTGTGGTGGGTTTCTTCAGCATATTTGTCCGAGGCATGCACATACCTGGTAGTGGTTTCCAGTGATTCGTGCCCCAGAAGAAGCTGAAGAGCTGCGGGATTAGCACCTTCCTCAGCTAAATAAGTAGCAAAGCCATGTCTCAGAGAGTGTGCTGAAGTGGGAACATTGATCTTTAATTTCTCTGTATATCTTTTAATCCTTTCTTGGAGGTAATTGGTAGAGATCCTTCTTCTAGGATTAACTATATTTCTGCCGGCATAGGGAATAAACAGAGCGGGGCAATTATCACAGCGGTTGCTTAAGTATAATTCAAGGTGCTGTTTAGCCCGTGGGGTTAAGTAAACAAATCTCTGTTTCCTGCCTTTGCCGGTGATGAAAATGCGCCCGCTATCATCAATCTGACTACGATGCAGATTACATAGTTCAGAGATACGCATCCCAGTGGCAAGTAGTACCTCTAGCATAGCGCGGTTTCTCAAAGCTACCTTAGGATTTGACTCCAGGGAGGTTGGTGCTTCAATTAATCTGACTAGGTCGTTAAGCTCAGCTACTTGAGGATGTTTCCTGCCAGCCTTTGTCAATTTAACTGCCTCAGGTGGTAGGGGGCAGGGGTAGTCCATGTCAATTAAGTAGCGCAGGTAAGCTCGGAGGGCTGATAACATGCGGTTTATAGACCTGGAATCAAGTTGTTTGTCACCATGGTCGCTTAATTTTGCTGTTTTTCGATCGCGCGAAGCCAGATATGCCTTATAGTAGGTAATGGTGTGCTTGTTAACTTTATCAAACTCAATATCGCTTTCATTTAGAAAATAATCGAAAACCTCCAGATCTCGTTCGTAATTGTAAACTGTCTCCGGAGAGTAGTGGTTGGCCTGCAAGTTCAGCAGGAAATCATCAGCGTGTGGTAGCATTTTTAATTAGTCCTGTCTCATTATACGCTACGCAGCATGTCATGCTGCTCATCGCTACAAGCGAATTCTATGACTCGCTTCTCATCTGGCACTAGTAGAATCTTAGAATTTGTCAACATCTGTAAGTTCCACCACAGTTTATAAGCAGAGGTGGTGCCAACCTCCACAAATAAATCTGTGTAGCCGTCCTCATAGATGCCTAAATCAGCACGTCCTTTATTTAGGAAGGGTTCAGGAATTACCTCGAATCCCTGATTTTCGAAGTATTCAGTAATTACATCCATCATTCTTCTGTGCCAGCTACCACCATGACGTGCGGTTTTTTCAACGCCGTGCTCCTGTGTCAGATCATCCCATAAGTCATGACCATCTCTGGCAATGAATTCTTTGGCTTTAATTCTGCCGGTAATAATTAGGAGAGCGATTTTTCTAAAAGTATAGCGACATTCATCACAGCCTGGCACCTTTTCTGTGGACGTTTGCACAATAACCCTCCGCAGCCATTCACTCTCATGGTTGATAGCTTCCTCCACGATGTGCCAAGGTAATCCTGTTGCTGCGAACTTGCTATCCATAATTAATTAACCGAGAATTCTACCCTCAACTTATTTTTTACTGTGAAAAGCCCTGTGAACCTCCTTTAAATGCCTATTAGTAACATGAGTGTAGACCTGGGTGGTTCTGATACTCTCATGGCCTAGCATTTCTTGAACGGAGCGAAGATCAGCACCACCTATCAGCAGGTCTGTAGCAAAAGAATGTCTCAGGGTATGAGGGCTTGCTTTGATTGGTAAGCCGCAACTTTTGGCATATTTGGCAACAATTCTTTGGATAGACCGCGCGGTCAGTCGCATTTTTTCACCATTCTTTTCAGTGTCTACTCTGCCAGTGTATCGAATGAATAATGGCTTGAAGTTGTCTTGGCGCGATTGCAAGTAACGCCTAATCCATTCCGCGGCCATATCTGACAAAAAAACCACGCGTAGCTTATTTCCTTTGCCTTTGACACCAAACTCTTGGCGCTCTAAGTCTATCTGGTCACGATTCAACCTTACTAATTCTGATACTCTTAACCCTGTGCTAAACAGCGTTTCCAGAATAGTTCTATCCCTCAGTCCTATATTATTTGATATTTTGGGGCTGTTCAGTAGTCTTTCTATCTGCGCTGAGTCTAAAAAATTAACAGAACGAGAACCTTGTTTTGGAAGTTCTATCTTGTCAGGGGACAAAGTAAGTATGTCACGCTTGACCAAGAGATAACGCAGAAAAGATCTTAACGCAATGATGTGGTAGCTTTGGGTGATGCGCTTTAATTGTACGCCGTTTCGATTACACAAATGCGCCAGGTATAGCCTGTACCTTCTAATGAGTTCTGGGTCTATATCTTCGGGTTTAGTGGTAGAGGAATTTTCAGTGAGCCAGTTGTAGAAGCGCTTCAAATAGTGTCTATACCGGCGGACAGTCAGAGGGGAACAGCCTTTCTCGATTTCCAAGTATTCTAAGAACTCAGTGATTAATAATTCCAGATTCATCATTAGTTTTTCTATTGTCTAAGATGGCTTCGGGTCGCAAAAGGGACGTTGTGCGTCATGGTTTTATGTTAGTGCATCCGTCGCTTGTTGTCAAGCCCGCGAATCAATCGTGTCAAGACTCTTTAGAAATGTTGTCGGTGTTATAGGATTTTGTCCTCTCTAATTGTTAGGGGAAAATGTCCCCATGAAAGAGAGGATAACATTGAGTAAGAAAGAG
>CAZILT010000154.1:0-4972 GCA_964540185.1 uncultured Dehalococcoidales bacterium | reverse complement strand
TAATGCCAGCGCTGTTTACTAAGATGTCTATCTTACCCCACTTATCAATTACCTGCTGCATCATAGCCTTCACTGCTTCTCCATCCCGAATGTCAGCTTCCACCGGCATAGCTTCCCCACCCAGGCGGACTATAGTTTCCGCCACATTATCAGCATCAGCTTTATTCGCTACATAATTAACTGCCACCTTGCAACCAAGACTGGAAAGCTTCAAGGCAATGGCTCTACCTATACCTCGAGAGGCACCAGTTACCACAGATACTTTGCCGTCTAGTTCCATTTCACCCTCCTGAGCTTTCAGTTCTCAGCTATCAGCTTTCCGCATCCATTTGAATGCTGATTGCTACTCAATCGCTAAACCTTTTCAGCACCAAGCAGCAATTTTCCCCGCCAAGACCAAAGCTATTTGTCAAACAGACATCCACCCGCGCAGTTCTAGCTACATTGGGAACATAATCCAAGTCGCATTCCGGGTCGGGCGTTTCATAATTTATAGTTGGGTGAATCATACCGTTATTCATAATGAGCACACAGGCAATAGTTTCAATAGCACCGGCGGCCGTTACTATATGACCGATCATGGACTTAGTAGAGCTTATAGGGATTTGATAGGCTCTTTCTCCAAACACCATTTTAATAGCCTTAGTTTCATTGGCATCATTCAATCTGGTGCTGGTGCCATGAGCATTGATATAATCAACTTCTTCCAGCTTCACCCCAGCATTTTGAATGGCAGTGCGCATAGCATAAGCCTCAGCTTCAGGGGCTGGAGCAGTGGCATCATGAGCATCAAAGGACCAAGCGGCACCAGCTAGCTCAGCCAGGATTGGCGCACCCCTCTTTTGGGCATGTTCATAGCTTTCCAAAACAACTAAACCGGCACCTTCACCATAAATAAAACCACTGCGATTAAGATCAAAAGGTCGGCAGGCTTTAGCTGGGTCTGGCTCACGAGAGAGAGCTCCCAAAATATCAATACCAGCCATAGAAACACTCTCTAAACTGGAATCAACCCCTCCAGCTATCATTATATCGGCATAGCCCAAGCGAATAAAGTTTAACGCCGTTCCTATAGCATCGGCACCAGTGGCACAAAGGCTATTCACGCTAGAATTAGGTCCATTAGCTCCCAGCAACATCCCTATCTGCATTGAGGCTGCACTGGGACCTGATTTGGCAATAAAAAGAGGGTCAACTCTTCTCGGCCCACGCTTATTAAGCAACTCACTTTGCTTGACAATATAGTTGCTTCCTACCATGCAGCCAACACTAACACCTACCCGCTCAGGATATTCTTTAGTCATATCCAATTCGGCTGATTTTATTGCTTCCATAGTTGCAGCAATAGCAAATTGAACCACCCTGGTAGAGCGATCAATCGCCTTTAGGTCCATGTATTTCATAGGGTCAAAATTCTTTACCTCAGCATCTACCTTCACATAGAAGTTGCTAGCGTCAAAGCGAGTAATATGACCAATTCCCAACTTCCCGGCAACCAATCCCTGCCAGAACTCCCCCACAGCCAATGCTATGGGGTTAACAGTACCCATTCCAGTAACTACAACTCGCGGCGTCTTCATCTTAATTTACCTCCCAAGAGATTGTGTGTCATTGCGAGCGAAGAGTGGCAATCTCTTCACTCCTTCGAGATTGCTTCGTCGCTGATGCTTCTCACAATGACATCATCATTGTTAGCTCCCCTGCGGTATAACAAAAGGCGCCACCGATGTGCCTCCATCAACAATAATCGTTTGGCCTCTTATCATAAAAGCCTCCTCACTACATAGAAAAACCACCACTTCGGCTACATCTTCTGGGGTTACCATTCTTCCTGCCGGCGTTGCCTGGCGGGTATCCTTCACCAGTCCCTGTTTTATGTAGAATTTCAGCGCCTCTGTATCCACAGCAGAAGCAGCCACAGCATTAACACAAATACCTTTAGGAGCTAGCTCTATCGCCAGGTAGCGAGTTAAGGCCTCCAAAGCAGCCTTAGATACTCCTACAACAGCATAAGTAGGCCACACAAAGGATGAACCCAGGCTGGAGATATTGATTATTTTCCCCCCCTTTCCCATCAATTTAGCCGCCCTCTGGGCACAAAGCAAAGGAGCCTTAGTATTGATGTTCATAGTCCAATCCCAGGCCTTGATATCAATATCCAGGATTGACCGACCCACACCTGAGGCAGCATTATTAATCAAGATATCCAAACGGCCAAAGTTAGCAGCAATAGTATCGAACATTTCATCGAGCTTCGCTGGGTCTCCCACATTAGCCCTGATGATTTCAGCCCGTACTCCAAGAGCTTCAACATCTTTGGCCGTCTGCTCAGCAGCCTCACGGCGGCGAAAGAAATTGACGATAATATCCACACCCTGTGAGGCTAATTTTAAGGCAATGGCTCTACCAATTCCCCGTCCACTGCCAGTGACCAAAGCCAACTTACCTTCAACAGCCACGACTAGCTCTTCTCCTTTTCTGCCACGCGCTGTTCTACATAGTCAATAAAATCGCCAAAGTTTTGAAATTTCTGGGCATCCTCATCAGGAACTTCAATATCAAATTTGTCCTCTATTGCTACCATCGCCTGCACTATATCCAAGGAATCTGCCTTTATATCCTTGAAACTACCCTCACGAGTAAGAGCGCTTTTATCCACGTGCACAATGTTAGCTACAATTTCCTTTATTTCCTCTTCAACAGACATTTGTACCTCCCTTATAATTTATTTTCCTTTTTGAATTCGCTAATTCTGATTTTAGGCAGCCGACTATATCAGCCTCTACAGCTTTCCTGGCGCCTGCTATGGCATGAGCTATATGCGGAGCCCGACAAGCTCCATGCGCTAATCTGACAACGCCATCAACACCCCATAGAATACCACCGCCTTTCTCCTCCCCTTCATAAGATATTTTGGTTACCGGGAATAGCTTATAAAAGAATAATTTGGCCGCGCTACCCAGCGGCGGGTACTTCCTCAACTTCCGCTTTACATAGTCCAAGGCATAATTCCCCAGGCTTTCATAGAATTTCAAAATTACATTGCCCACAAATCCATCACAGACTACAACGTTGGCCTTTCCACTCAAGATATCGTTACCCTCTATATTGCCAATAAAATTCAAGCCGCTGTTTTTTAGGAGCGGATAAGTCTCACGAACTAACTCGTTTCCTTTACCCTCCTCAGCACCAGTGCTTAGCAGGCCTACTGTAGGATTGGCGATATTGAGAAACTTTTTGGCAAAGACAGAGCCAGCAATGGCAAAGGACAAAAGTTGATATGGCTTACAATCGACGTTAGCCCCAAAATCCATTATTACTACATTAGGGGCAAAACTACCAGGGGTTCCGCCAACCGCCGGACGCTCTATTCCATCAATCATGCCCAAGTATTGGATGGCGCTAACAGCCACTGCGCCCGAAGAACCAGCACTGATTACAGCATCCGCTTCCCCAGTCTTTACCAGCTTCGTAGCTACAACTATGGAGCAATTGGGCTTCCGGCGGACTGCCGAGGCAGGTGACTCACCTTCTTTTATAACATCACTTGCATGGATGCAGCGGATAGGCAACTTGTCAGACGATTTATACTTGGCTAATTCTCTCTCCAATATATCAATCGGCCCAACTAACAAAATCTCTACATCACCTTTTTGGGCAGCAAGAACTGCCCCCTCGATTATCTCCTCAGGAGCATAATCGCCACCCATAGCATCAACTGCTATCCTGACTGTTTTATTAACTCCAGGCATGGACGTTCTCCTTCTGCCAGGGAAGCTTCACTACTGCCCCACCTATTACTATTGTCTCATTCTTTTCATTGCAACATTCAAGGCTGCAGTTAGCATATAATATATTATCCTTATGCTCGGTGGAATCAATCTTGCCGCTGACAGTTACAGTATCGCCGGGCCGTGCCGGTGCTTTAAAGCGCACCGAAAGCTTACCTCCCGAAGCCCAACTTAAGCCAAAAGCCTGCATCATCATCTCAGAGACATAAGCCAGAATAAGCATACCATGAGCAATAGTGCCACCCAAAGGGGTTTGAGCAGCAAAAGCCTCATCTATATGAATAGGATTGAAATCCCCGGAAGCCTCAGCATAAAGGTTAATCGTTTCCTGGGTGATTTCCCTTACCACAGAAGGGAGAGTTTTACCTTCACAAATTTCAGTCAGCATCTGCCTTCTCAACGGGCAATACTATAGTTGCCTTCCCTGATTGCACTCTCTCTCTATCCGCATCAAAAACAGTAATCTCCAATACTAACATATGCATCTTAGTGCGAGTTATCTTTTGAGCTACTCTAGCATGGCAATTTATCGTAGCACCAATGGGCACTAATTTAAAAAACTCAAACTCCTGAGAAGCATGTATCACCCCTGGCGGCAGCAAAAGCACCCCTGACATGGCAGTCATAGCGCACGCAGCTATAGCCAGGGGCGGGACAACTTTATCAGCCGAGCTATCCACCGCTTTGATATACTTGGCGACCAGCGAGGGATCTAATTCATAGCTAGCTGGCGGAAATTCGTAACCGGGGAATAGCTCCCCATAAGTTATATAAGCTTCCTTTTTACCTTTGTCCAGCATCCGGTAAATCCTAATTAGTTACCATAACAGATACATCGGCTTGCTATGCCCGAAGAAATATGATTACACTAACGACACTGCTTGTCAATATCTATTAACCTGACTAAGCCCAAAATCTTACTATAAATAGACTATAACTGTCCATACAGTCTAGTCATTCAAAGAACAGCTGGCAATACAGTGAGGTTGTTTAGCAATCCTATTTGTCATTCTGAGCCCTACTTTGTCATTCTGGGCCCTACGGGCGAAGAATCTCTTTTAGACTGTTCGCGGAGTTTATCCTGAGAGAGATTCTTCAGTCGCTTCTCTCCCTCAGAATGACAATAAGCAGGGGCCTCAGAATGACAAGAGGCCAAGGGCCTCAGAATGACATTTTGGCCA
>CAZILT010000153.1:0-3893 GCA_964540185.1 uncultured Dehalococcoidales bacterium | reverse complement strand
TTAATGAAAGGAGGATTAATATGAAAATATATGTGGGCAACTTATCTTATGATGTCACTGAGGAGGAATTACGCCAAGAATTCCTGGCTTTTGGAGAGGTTGAATCTGTAAGTATCATAACAGACAAATATAGTGGACGTCCAAAAGGATTCGGGTTTGTGGAAATGCCGGCAGTGTCTGAAGGTCAAGCTGCAATTGCTGCCCTGAACGGGAAAACCTTAAAGGACCGGACGCTAAATGTTAATCCAGCCCGACCTCGCACTGATGACAGAGACGGTGGGTTCGGTGGAAGAGGAAAGCAGAAAAGATATTAGAGCACTCCCCCACCCATTAAAACTTTACAGCAACGGCTGGTGAAGATCATCTCTACATCGCCCGCCGCTTGGTGCGGTTTGCCTGCTAAGACATAGGCATGGCTGACCCCAGAGCTCTGATGATAGCGGTAGCTATTCAGTAGGCAGTGCGCTTTGTGGGTTTGCCCGGAGGCAAGCTAGCTTTATCTGAAGCTGTGATCTAGCTGGCAGCCGCTCCCGAAAGCAACTCGTTATACTAGGCTTATTCTAAAGTTCAAGAAGATATACAGCACGGTAGAAATGAGACGGTGCCGCTCCATTTGCGCAACCCCGTGACCGGCCTAATGCACCAGATGGGATAGGGCAAGGGCTATAAGTATGCCCAAGATTATCCCGACCACTTCGTCAAGCAGCAAAACCTGCCATCTTACCTACAAGGGAAGCACTATTACATTCCCGGTGACCAGGGTTATGAAAAAGAGATTGCTGACAGGTTCAAAAGATGGTGAGGGACTTAAGCGTACAGGCACACCAGGTTGCTGGCCTCATTGCTCGGCCATGGGAGCAACCAGCATATCCTTACCTCGGCATTCTACTATGGTGAAAAGACCAGCGCTTTCCACCATTTCCTTTGCTTTTGACATTTTCATGTGCCCAGAGTCCATGAAAAGAATGCCATCCCCCCTGAGTATTCGGTGAATCTCTTGAAACAGTGCACCATAATCCTTTATCTGATGAAATGTATCAACCAGCAAAACCAAATCGATGCTCGAATCTTGAATCCCAGTATTATAGGAATCGACCAGGATTGGCTCTATGTTCGTTAAGGATTCACGAGTCGCTTTCTCTTTTACTGTGTTAATAGCTAGTGATTGGATATCCACAGCAAATACTTTACCCTTTGGCCCAACTAGTTTGGCTATAGGCAGCGCATAGCGACCTGGACCACAACCATAATCGACCACTGCCATTCCTTCCTTCAATGGAACATCCTTCAATCGCCGCTGTGGATTCCAGAAAAGGTCTATAAGCCTATAGCTCCATATATTGAGCCTGTAAAAAACACCGGGCTCCGGTTTAAGCTTCTTCTCATTTGCCATCCTTTGCCTACTATCTTTCCCCAGTTCATAGTCTTCCATAATAGCCAATACATAAATCCGCAGTTCACCTAATACATTGAGGCCTATCACATCTTGGCACCTGGTGTGGCAGCCATCAATCCCACACATATGCGATTATATTCCACACGGGCACATATTTTAGAAGTGGCGAGAGCAGTCAGATAAAAGCGACTTCACCTCTTCAGCTCTAAGCTCGCGCACCTGCCCATCCCCGAGGTTACCCAGTCTGAGCCCTCCTTCTCTAACTCGCTTCAAGGCAAGCACACGCTGACCGAGCTTCTCAACCATACGACGCGCCTGCCGTTTCTTGCCCTCGCGTATTGTTATGCTGTAATTAAAAGGACGATGTGCTTTAACCTCCTTAATTACAGCGGGATGAGTCATGCCATCATCAAGCTGAAGCCCCTTCTCAATCTCCTCCTCCTCGCCAAGCCGCAATTTGTCTCTGATAGATATCAGGTATTCCTTCTCATGCTCGAATTTGGGATGAGTAAGCTGGTAAGTCAGCCCCCCATCATTGGTTAGAATCAGTAAGCCCGTGCTATCTTTATCCAACCGCCCCACTGGATATAGCCTTAGCCCATGGTATTTTAAGGGCAGTATATCTAAGACAGTTTTGCGACCCCTGTCATCTCTTGTTGTTGACAGAACACCAGCCGGTTTATTGAGCATCAGGTAAACCACAGGTCCAGCTGTCAAACTAACTACCTCCCCATCTAACACAATAGTATCCACTCCCCCATCCACGAGTTGTGAAAATTTCTGTACTACCTCACCATTTACCTGCACTCTGCCCTGTTGTATGGCATCGGCTAATCGCCGCCGAGAACCCAACCCAGCTTCTAGCAATAACTTGAGCAATGGCTTTGTTTTCATCTCACATCCCATTTCGACGACAAATACCTCCAGCACAAGTACCCTGAGGCACCGCTGCCAGGACAAACCATTGGCAAACAAGAATCGCTGTAGCTACACTCTGCAGAGTTACGAGTTTAGGGATACATACTCCTCAGTTCCTCAGCAATTCTTCTCAGTTTCACAAATTTCTCTCTTTGTTCTGGGGTTAGTTGAGCTTCATATTCAGCGAGTACGTACTGTAACCTTTCCATGTCCTTATCAGGTTTCGCTTTCTTCTCACCAGGCATTACGGTTGCAGGAGTTTCTTTAACTGGTTCAGCCAAACCGCCTATCTCAGTAACAATCCTCTGACGCCGCGGTAGCCTGAAAAGCCCTGTGGTTATCAAGTCTCCAAAGCGCACTATCGCAGTGTCAATGTAACGCATAAATGGAAAGAACCAATAAGTAACCCTACCCCACTGACCTGTCACAACACCGAATAAGGTGCCTCCTCCAGCGTATAAGAAGCATAATGTGAATATAAAGAACAGCAACAATAAGATGACACAGATCAGACTCCCACCAAAACTAGTGCCAATCGCAGCAAAGATGAAGCTTAAGATAAGGCCAATCATAGAACAGACAAAGGTCAATACTAAGTAACCGGTGCCCCTATACTCAGTTGGTTCTAGTTCACTTAGTTTAGTGCCCGTTACATATGGCCCAGCGGCATTATGCGTGCCGGCAACAAATAAGAAAGCAGCAGCCGTCAATGACAAACCAGCAAGAATTGCGAAAAAAGAAGGGGAAAGCAAACTACCCAGTCTCGTTAAGACTTCCATGACCATTCCTCCCTCAATTAGCCCCAGTGAACATCTAGAACATATTATAACAGGTTCAACTCCGATGAGAGTCATTCAATGCCCTGTGGTGCAATATATCGCTTAATCCTGTATTATTGCCGCTAATACTTCAGGAGGTTAATTAATGTGAATAAAGTAGCTATCATTACTGACTCCACCTCTGGTATATCGCTAGAAATGGCACAAAAACATGGCATCGGAGTAGCGGCAACTCACGTCATCATGGATGGCAAAGATTACCCCGATACAGAAATAGACATGGGAAAGCTCTATGCCCGACTTGAAGGAAAAGAAAACCTGCCCACAACTTCAGCCGTTAATACAGGGCAATTCTTGCAACTTTACCACAAGCTGAGCCAGCGTGCCGACGCCATCCTGGTCATTACCTTAACTTCAGACTACAGTGCAACATACGGGACAGCTATACAGGCCAGTGAAATGGCCCGTGAAAAGCTGCCCGAAACCATTATCAAAATCATTGACTCTCGAACTGTTGCTGGTGCCCAGCTACTCATTGTTCTTCAGGCAGCCAAAGCAGCAGCACAGGGCAACAGCCTCGGAGAGGTAATCAAGCTTGTCAACGATATGATACTTCAGGTAAACGACCTCTCAACACGAGACACCCTTTTCTTCATAGACAAGGGTGGGCTGGCATATGATGCGCGTTCATGGGCTAAGGCCGAAACTGAATCAGCAGGCACTTTTAGAGCAATCTTAAAAAATGATGCCTCTACCGGGGGGATAACAAAGCCTGTAGCTAGAGCTAAAAGCAGAACTCA
>CAZILT010000152.1:0-15062 GCA_964540185.1 uncultured Dehalococcoidales bacterium | reverse complement strand
ACCAGGAAGGGAAGAGATTACAGGAAGCTCTTGCCCAAACCATCGCTGAAACTGGCATCCGCGTTATAGGGCCCAATACAGCTGGGCATATTTCCACACCCCATAATTTCACCTCCAGTTTTTTCCCTCTTGGCAAGATCCCCCGGGGGAATATTTCATACATTAACCAGACTGGCAACTTAGCCACACATACCATGCGCTACATTATCACCGCAGAGAACTTTGGCGTGGCCAGGGTTGTTGGCTTGGGCAACAAAGTAGATGTGGATGAGAGTGAGGTGCTTGAATACTATGCCGGGGATTCTGAGACCAAAGCGATATTTATGTACCTGGAGAGTTTTAGCAGGCCAAGGCGCTTTATGGAGATTGCCAGCGAGGTGACGCGGACCAAACCGGTTATCCTTCTCAAGGGGGGCAGCACCGGTGAAGGGTCACGGGCAGCGGTGGCTCATACGGCTGCTCTGGCATCGGATGAACGCATCATCGATGGAGCTCTCAAACAAGCCGGAATTACCCGCATCTATAAATACTCTCATCTTATCCTTGCTGCCAAGGCCCTGGACTTTATGCCTCTTCCAAAGGGGAACAGGGTGAGTTTCTTAGCTCCTTCGGGTGCCATGCTTGTGGTTCTGACTGACCTATGCCGCCAGCGTTGGGGCTTGGATGTTCCTGAGCTTGAGGAGATAACCCGACGACGCTTGCAGGAGATTAGCCCGCCTTACATTCGGATGCGCAATCCCGTGGATATCTGGCCCTCTGCTTCGGTACATGGAATCGAGTATAGCTATGGAGAAGCAATAGAGTCGCTTATGAAAGACCCCAATATCGATGCCGTGGTGCCGATTCTAATGCTTACTGACGATATTGGTGTTCCTCCTCTGGACTTTCTGGTTGAACTGGCGAAGAACTATCCTGAGAAGTTACTTTATGTGACTTTTAGCGCAGAGAAAAAGCACATGGAGGCAGCAAAGGCATTTCTGGAACCTAGAGGTGTGCCCACCTTTCCATTAATCGAGGAACCATTTGAGGTTATTTCCATTTTGAATAGGTGTCGGTTGGCTATGGAGCGCCCCCACTAGGATGTTATTTTACTCTGCCAAACTCCTTTTCTAATTGATGTGAGCTTAGCTGAATCATGGTTGGCCTGCCGTGAGGGCAGGTGCGGGGTTGCTTGGTTTGCTCTAACTGCTTTATTAACTCTCTCATCTCCTCGTTGCTTAGCTGCTGACCTCCTCTAATGGCGCTATGGCAGGCAAGAGACTGTGCTATTTCTTCTTCCCACGGAGTGGAATTATCCTTGCTGGCAAGATTATCAAGCAGTATGCTCACTGCTTCGATGACATTTGCCTTGGTTATCATCGCTGGCACGGCACGTATTAAGTGGCTTCTGTCGCCAAAAGGGTCAATAGTAAAACCAAACTGAGATAGAGTCTCCTTATTAGCTTCCAGAGTTTGCTCTTCACCAGGACTAAGCTCTATAGTTATTGGTTGGAGCAACCCCTGAACTTCAACCTCTGCCTGTGACCACTGAGCTAAAATTCTGTCATAGAGTATGCGCTCATGCGCCGCATGCTGGTCAATGAGGTAAAGCCCTTCAGGACCCTCGGCGATAATATAGGTGTTGGCTAGCTGTCCCATTACACGCAAAACAGGTAAGCCAGGGGCGGGCAGTGGAACAGAGAAAGTTAGTTCCTTTTCCTTTACCATCTGACCTTGCCAGCCTGGTGTGGTGGCCTCTTGCCGTGAAGTGGTTGAAGGAGGTATGGCCCCCGGCTTAGCTATGGGTGCAGCGGTTAGCGCTGCTTTTACTGCTTCCTCTACGCTGGCAAAAATAGCCTGTTCCTGGTGAAACTTTATTTGAGCTTTGGTGGGATGAACATTAACGTCAATTTCCTCAGGTGGCAAACAGAAGTTGATTATAGTCACCGGATGTTTGCCAACCATAAGTAAGCCATGGTAAGCTTCTTCGGTTGCCCGTATTAGCAAAGGACTATGTATCCATCGCCGATTGACGAAGAAGCTAAGATAGCTGTGGTTGGAGCGAGATAAAGAAGGTGGGCTCACCAGGCCGCTAATCTCACCGAGCGCGCTCCTCCATTTTACCTCCAGCATTTCCTGAGCTAGCTTGAGACCGTATATTTGGTTTACCACATCACGCAGATTGCCATTGCCTGCAGTTTGTAAACTAGGGCGTTTATCAAAAAATAAGCTGAACTTGACCTCGGGGAATGCTAGAGCATAATGGCTCACCACATGGGCGATATGGCTGTTCTCTGCATTTGCCGATTTGAGAAACTTGAGCCGGGCGGGGAAATAGCGAAATAATCGGTGCACGATTATGGTGGTGCCCTGGGGTCTGGCGTGGCTCTCCTGGCGAACTATATCGCCCTTCCTCAGGTATATGTAGCTGCCAACATCATCTGATGATGTTTGTGTGGAGATTTCCACTTCAGCCACGGCGGCAATGCTGGGCAAAGCTTCACCACGAAAACCGAGGCTGGAGATATTTCCTAAATCATCCAGGTTGCTAACCTTGCTGGTGGCGTATCGATGGAAGGCGAGTTCTACCTCTGGTGTTGGGATACCTGCTCCATTATCAGTTACCTTAATCGATCTTATTCCGCCGTCCTGAGCCTCCACAGCAATCTGGGTGGCTCCAGCATCCAGTGAATTCTCCACCAGTTCCTTCACCACTGAAGCTGGTCTCTCAATTACCTCGCCAGCCGCAATCTTGGAGATCACCTCGGGGGATAAAACTCTAATGGACATTCAGGATAATTTTACACGCTTTCGTGTATGGTGTCAATAGTTATAAGGGAAAATCAGGAGTTTTCTCGATTTTCTCCAGGGGTGCCAGGCTGAGCAGAAGCTTCTTAGCCCCTGCTTCCTCAAAGGCTACGGTTACTATTTCATCTCCTTTGTTAGGAAGGCAACTCATCACTATGCCATCGCCAAATTTGCTATGGTAAACCCGGTCCCCCACTTTCAAATTCAGAGCTTCATCCGAGTGAGGTGGGGAGGGATATGGGGAGCGTATGCCAACCAGGGAGCTAACGTTCTCTTCCCCCCATGTCCCTTTGGTAGTTACTAAGTGTGGTGAAATATTCTGGAGAAAGCGAGACATACGGTTTACTGAGCCACTTCCAAATAAGCTGCGGCGGTAACTGCGCAAAAGGTAGAGGTGCTTCTCAGCCCGGCTTATGCCAACATAGCAAAGGCGACGCTCCTCCTCTATCTCATCTGGGTCGCCAACGGACTTCCTGTGGGGTAAAATACCTTCCTCCAGGCCAACGATAAAAACCACGGGGAACTCTAAACCTTTAGCTTGATGCAAGGTAATCAGAGTTGCAGCATCATCTTTTTCGTCCAGTTCGTCTACGTCTGCTACCAAGCTGACCTTCTCCAGAAAAGTGGCCAGAGCCTCCTCAGAATTAAGCTCATCATAGTCCTTAGCGACGCTTTTTAGCTCCATTATGTTCTCCCACCTCTCCTCCCCATTCTCTTTCTCCAGGAGATATTCCCTATATCCAGTATGTTCTAATATCTCCTCTAATAGCTCAGAGAGGTGTAACTCGTGGCTTTTAGCTGTAAGCTCATCGATAATGGTAGTGAACCTGGCTAGGGTTTGGGTGATGCGTGAAGTAAAACTTTTCTCCTGTATCACTTGGTGCAAAGTGCTATAAAGAGAAGCATCCTGGAATCTTGCCGGGGCTTGAAGCTGGCTAAGGGTGTGTGGCCCAATGCCTCTCCTGGGAATATTTATTATGCGTGACAAACTGATATTATCATGATGGTTATGAATAACCCTGAGATAAGTGATGATATCCTTAACTTCCCGGCGTTGATAAAAGCGCGTGCCGCCAACAAGCTTATAAGGCACTCCGTAGCGCATAAAGGTTTCCTCTAGTACCCGTGACTGAGCATTGACCCTGTACATTACGGCGCAATCCTTGAGTGATATTTGCTCTTGGTTAACCAACTTCTCTATCTCGTTAACTACAGCTTGAGCTTCTTCCTCCTCACTATAGCTCTCAATAATAACTACTGGAGAGCCAACTTGATTTTCTGTCCATAAATTTTTTGGCTTGCGCTGCACATTTGCTGAGATAACATCTGAGGCTACCTGTAAAATGGTCTTGGTAGAACGGTAATTTTGCTCTAAAAGTACTACTTTGGCTTCAGGATAATCCTTCTCAAAGCTCAAAATGTTGCGCAAATCGGCAAACCTCCAGGAGTAGATGGATTGGTCGGGATCGCCAACAACACAGATATTGTGATATTTTCCCGCCAACTGTTTTATGAGCATATATTGGGCGATGTTAGTATCCTGGAACTCATCAACCAGAATATGAACATAACGTGACTGGTATCGACCCAGAATCTCAGGATGGGCTTGAAATAACTGCACCGTCTTCATTAGCAGGTCATCGAAATCCACGGCCTCACTTTGCCCGAGCGATTGTTGATAGCGTTGGTAAACTCGCTGTACGATTTCCTCGAAATAGCTGTGAATCTGCTGGGCATAGTCTTTGGGGGTAATAATGCGGCTTTTGGCAGCGCTAATGGCTGATTGTAAGACGCGAGGGGCATATTGTTTGGGGTCAAGATTTATTTCCTGAAGGCTTTGTTTTATTAAATTCAATTGGTCTTCATCATCGTAGATGACAAATCTTGGGTTGAGCTCTATTGCCTTGCCCTCGCGGCGGAGGATTCGAGCGCAGATGGCATGGAAAGTACCCAATGTTAGGGCCTCGATTTCCTGCCGCAAGAGTTGCTCTAACCGCTCCTTCATCTCACGGGCGGCTTTATTAGTGAAGGTAACTGCCATAACGTGGTGTGGGCTAATGCCGCAAACTTTAATTAGGTAGGCAACTCGATGGGTGATTACCCTGGTCTTGCCGCTGCCAGGACCGGCTAAGATAAGCACAGGCCCTTCGATAGCTTCTACGGCTTGTCTCTGGGCAGGATTAAGTGTGGCTAGAATATCCATGAGGGTTAAAGGTAATTATAGCATCAGGAGGGAGGGAGCTTCAAAATCGGGGGAGTTATGTTAGTAGCTGGAAATAGGCTCTCTTTCAGTTCTAGTAGCAGATGTCTTCCAGGCTCATACAAAAAGCAGATTTAATATTGTGCAGCTTAGATGGGCTACTCCTTCTTGTGAGCTTGTTTTTCTTTCAGAAGCTCAATCTCTCGGTCCACTTTTTCTACTCTGTCAAGAAGCTTCTGGACCTCGGCATCATGGCTACTCTCTGTTCTCGTAAGGTCGCCTTGTATTTCATTCCATAACCGGGTACCAAATATCCCGGTAAACGGTACAAGGGGTTGTGCGTTTGTCTCGATACGCATGATATCCCATCGGTTGTCCTTCCCATTCACATCTACGACAGCCTTCCTCAATACAATCTGATCTAGGTCGATTTCTCCATAAACGATCGTTTCTTCATCATACACTGGCCCGGCTACATATTCCCCTTCGGGATTGATGATGCCGCTTCCACCAAAGAAAGTCCAGCTGGCATTCCCTAAATTGGCCTTCTCAGCCATATCCGGTGGTACGTACATAGAGGAGATGATTACAAAGCATTGGCCCTCTAAAGCGTATGCCCGCGAGGCTACATCAATGATGGATTTGTTATTTCTGCCAGTGGGAAAGTTCGGCCATCCTGGCCAGCAAGCACAATGTATCTGTTCTCCTTGGCAAGTGAGCATATATTTCCACAAAGGCTGGAGGTGTTCATAACAGATGAGTCCACCGATTCTGCCAATTTGGGTATCGTATACTCGCAAAGTCGTTCCATCACCTCTAGTCCAAAAACAGCGCTCACGATTCGATGGAGTGAGTTTCTGATGCTTTCCAATTACTCGGCCATCGGGAGCGATAAAAACAAGCGAATTAAACAGCATCCCTTCATATCTGGGCACATATTCATTTACTCCGAGGCAAACATACACTCCAGCTTTCTTTGCTGCGTCGGTGACCTTATTGAGATCTTGCCCCGGGATTTGAATGGCGTTTCTGGTCAACTGTAGAAGGTTTCTGGCCCACTCCTGTGGGTTGCTCAGGTCAATAGACCAGTTGGGGTAAGCAGGCACAAAAGTTTCTGGTAAAACCACTAATTCCGCACCCTCCCGCCCGGCTTGTTCAACAAGTGTGCATACTTTGTCTAGAGAAGCCTGTTTATCTATAGGGTATACAGGCGCCGCCTGGACTGCAGCTACTTTCATCTCTCGACTTGACCTCCTTTCATTCCTCGATTCACATAAGTGTACTCCTATTGTTAAGTGTTTTGGGGCTCTATGTCAAATTGTGTGGAAACAAATGCCGGATGGTGATTTGCTAACACAAGTATGCGCTATTGGAGAGAGTATGGCGTTCTGTTACAATATCAATCTCGAAGCTTTATGTCTGTGGAGGAGCGGCTAGTTACTGTATACACCGCCAGGCAAATAGAGGCGCAGATAATCAAAGGGCGGCTGGAGAGCGAAGGCATCCCTACCCTTCTAAAATATGATAGCGCCAGCTTAGTCTATGGCATAACTACTAACGGCTTAGGTGAAGTAAAGATAATGGTTCCAATGCATCTGGCGGAAGCAGCTAAGGAGATTTTAGGAGTTTAACCTGTGACCTCTAGATTAGAGTGTATAGCTCAACAGCGGTTGGATAGCTTGAACAGGATTCGAGCCCGGGGGATAAACCCTTATCCCCATTGCTATCACCCCAGTCATACTAACCAAGAGGCTGTTGCCCTGTTCAAGCAGCAAGGTAGTAATCCGCCTATTATCTCCCTTGCCGGCCGTGT
Source organism: uncultured Dehalococcoidales bacterium (assembly GCA_964540185.1). Classification (GTDB taxonomy): domain Bacteria; phylum Chloroflexota; class Dehalococcoidia; order GIF9; family AB-539-J10; genus CAZCKW01. The sequence continues at coordinate 8,262 of CAZILT010000152.1, read as the reverse complement.
TATGGCTAAACGCAAAATGGGGAAGATGACTTTCCTTGATATTCGCGATGGCTCGGGGAAGATACAGCTTTGTTTTCGCTATAATTCCCTGGAGCAGGAGAAGTATGAATTTCTTGAGGAGATTGATATTGGTGATATCGTGGGCGCAAGTGGCAAGCTTTTCCGAACAAAAGTAGGAGAAGTTACACTCGAAGTATCCAGTTTCACCATGCTATGTAAGTCCCTGCGTCCGTTGCCAGAGAAGTGGCATGGGCTAACTGATGTAGAAAAACGCTATCGTCAGCGCCACCTTGACCTCATTTCTAATGAGAACGCCAAGGCTATTTTTAAGCTACGCAGTCAGATTATCGCTGCTATAAGGAACTTTCTGGGTAGCCGAGGCTTTATAGAGGTGGAGACTCCTGTACTCCAGCCTCAGGCGGGTGGTGCATTAGCACGCCCTTTTATGACACATCATCACGCACTTGATGAGGACCTATACCTGCGTATCGCTCTAGAACTTCATCTCAAGAGGCTGGTGGTAGGCGGTTTTGATAAGGTTTATGAGATAGGGCGTGTCTTCCGCAACGAAGGCATTTCTGTTAAGCATAATCCTGAATTCACTTTGCTTGAGTGCTATCAAGCTTACGCTGATTATAATGACATAATGAATCTTGTTGAGGAGGCAGTCTCCCATATTGCTCGTGAGGTTCTGGGTGATACCAAGATTACCTGTGATGGGAAGATTATTGACCTTGTTCCTCCGTGGCAGAGGCTTGACCTGCGCCAGGCAATTGATAAGCACTGTGGCATTGATTTTGAGCGCTATCCCGATACTGCGTCCTTGCGGTCACGGATGTTACAGATGGGGATGGAGGTTGACCCGGGTAAAGGGAGAGGGCGGCTGATAGATGAGCTAATTTCTACCTTTGTTGAGCCTAATGTCATCCAGCCGACCTTCCTTCTCGATTACCCGGTGGAAATGTCGCCTTTGGCTAAGCGTAAGCGAGGCAACGACCGCTTGGCGGAGCGTTTTGAGGCATTTATCAATGGGGTGGAGATTGCAAATGCTTTTACCGAGCTCAATGACCCTGTAGAGCAAAGAGAGCGCTTCCGCCAGCAATTGAAGGAGCGAGCTAAGGAGGGAGAGGCTGAAGTTGCTGATGAGGATTTCCTCCAAGCTTTGGAGTATGGCATGCCCCCTACTGGCGGTCTGGGAATAGGCATTGACCGTTTGGTAATGTTGCTGACCGGTCAAAGCTCGGTTCGTGAGGTTATTCTTTTCCCCCAATTAAAGGCAAAGCCGGAGTCCTGACTCCGAACGTAGTGAAGGAGAGGTAACAAATGCTCGATATTAAGCTTATCCGTGAGAATCCTGAACTTGTTCGCCAGGCGTTGGAGAAACGGGGTGATGTTTTTCCCCTGGAGAGTGTTCTTGAAGCAGATGAGCGTTACCGCAATTTGCTTCATCAGGTGGAACTGCTCCGCGCTCAGCATAATGAGACCAGCAAACATCTGGGAAAAACTAAGGATAAACCACCAGAGCTTATTGCCAGGATGCGTCAGTTGGGAGAGCAAATATCTGCCTTACAGCGGGAGGCCAGCCAGGCTAAGGCCACCATTGAATCCTTGCTGCTGGAATTACCCAATATCCCTCATCCCAGCGTGCCTCTGGGAAAAGATGAGAGCGACAATATTGTACTGCGTACCTGGGGTGAGCCAAGAAAGTTCTCCTTCAAGCCATTGCCTCACTGGGAGTTAGGTGAGAAACTGGACATAATAGATTTTGTCAGAGGCGTGAAGCTCTCAGGGACTCGGTTCTATGTTCTCAAGGGATTGGGGGCACATCTTCAGCGAGCACTAATCTCGTTTATGCTTGATTTGCACGTAAACGAACACGGCTATAGTGAAATTTATCCTCCCTTTATGGTCAGGCGGGAATGCATGGTAGGCTCAGGAAACCTGCCTAAATTTAGCGATAACCTGTACCATGATGATGAGGATGATTTTTGGTTCATACCTACGGCAGAGGTCCCTTTAACCAATCTACACCGTGATGAGATATTGGATGCTGCGGTTTTACCACTTAATTATGTTGGCTATACTGCTTGCTTCCGTCGGGAGAAGATGGCCGCTGGTAAAGATACCAGGGGCATTAAGAGGGGACATCAGTTTGACAAGGTGGAGCTTTATAAACTTACCGAGCCGGAGAAATCTGATGAGGAACTGGAAAAGCTGTTGGCTGATGCTGAGGATGTATGTCGCAGATTAGCTATACCCTATCGAGTGATACAGCTGTGTACTGGAGACCTTGGTTTTGCCGCCTGCAAAACATATGATATTGAAATGTGGGCTCCTGGCTCTGGTGAGTGGCTTGAAGTCAGCTCTTGCAGTAGCTGTAGCGACTTTCAGGCCAGACGCGCTAGCATTCGATATCGTCCCGAGCCTGGAGCCAGACCATGTCTTGTTCATACACTTAATGGTTCTGGTTTAGCTTTGCCACGCGTGCTCATCGCTGTGCTGGAAAATTACCAGCAGCCCGATGGCACAGTGTTAGTGCCTGAGGTACTACAACCATATATGAGGACGTAATCTTGTGTTGCCAGTTTAGACCCACTTCACGTATGATGCATTATAATGTTGCTGATAGGAGAGTGCTCACTATTGGCAAAAAATATCACTCTGCGCCCTTCGCCTCTTGTCATTCTGAGGGAGGGAAGTGACTGAAGAATCTCGCGCTCAGGATAAACTCCGCGAAGAGTCTAAAATAGATTCTTCGCCCGTAAGGCGCAGAATGACAAATAGGGTTGCTAAATAGTCCCTGTGGTATTTGACTTAAGTTTATTGATTAACTAGTATTGTAGGGGTAAAATTAAGGCTTGGCTAAAGGGGGTAGTACTATGATAGAAATGAAGATTGATAGTATTCGTGTAAGCATGATGAATTATCAACGAGTGGTGATTTTGAAGGAAAAAGTGGCTAATCGGTATCTGCCTATCTGGATTGGTCCTGCTGAAGCAGATGCTATTGCGGTGAAACTACAGAATATTGAGCTAACCCGCCCCCTGACACATGATTTATTGCAATCTGTGATTGGTACTTTAGGAGCTTCAGTTGATTTTGTGGTGGTTAATGAGCTTCAAAATGATACTTTCTATGCCAAGCTTTTTCTTACCGTTGACGGCGAGCAAGTGGAAGTTGATTCCAGGCCTAGCGATGCTTTAGCTCTGGCAGTAAGATCCGGGGCGCCGATATATGCTGAGGAGGGAGTATTAGACAAGGCTGGTATTATACTTGAGGAGGAAACAGGCCAGCCTGTTTCTGAGGGCAAAGTCGATGAGCAAGAACTGAAGGGTTTGTCGGCCTATAAGGACTTTATCGATACGCTTGACCTCGAGGACTTTAAGAAACGCAAATCATAAATATGCCTGAGTGGCTAGTTTAGAATTCCATACGATGAGAGGTGGTGCGATGCCCGAGGCAGGCTGCTATAATATTCTTGTAGCAAAAATCATGAATACCAATCCGCCGTTGATTGAGAAGGACGCATCTATATATGCAGTTGCCAGGAAAGTAGGTATGAAAAGGCGGCAAAACAAGTAAGCCTCACTTTGTTAACGGCTCTGATTACACTATTTCTAATCTGGCTCTAGTCTCGTTCTTAGCTGCTTTTACTCGAAGTAAAGTACGCATTGCTTCAGCTACTCGGCCCTGCCTGCCAATAACCCTGCCCTTGTCATCAGGAGCAACTTCTAGTTTGATTAGCACGCCTTCGTCAGTACTCTCTTCAGTGATGTTTACTTTATCTGGCTCTGCCACGATTGATTTAACAATGTATTCTATTAATTCCTTCATTTTTGTCTCCTTTTCACCCTCATCTTATTCCTCTCCCTTCAAGGGAGTGGTTAGGTTAGGGATTTCGTGCTGTTGCTTAAATTTATCCATGATGCCTAATTTGCGCAGTAAACTGTGAACTGTATCTGTGGGTTGAGCTCCGCGCCCCAGCCATTTTAATGTCTTCTCCTCATTTATACTAACAGTGGCCGGGTCGGTCAGAGGGTCATAATGGCCGATAATCTCGATGAAAGCGCCATCACGGGGGCAGCGGCTATCAGCTACTACCACTCGATAGGCTGGTTTGTGTTTCTTTCCTCCCCTACGTAATCTAATTTTGACCATTGAGTTTGGTTATTATCCTCTAAGTGGCTGATAATTGTCAAGGAGAATTAGGTCTTGGTTTCCAGGTCTTCTGTTAGCTTTGACATTTCCTCTTTGCTATATCTATTCCTGCTGCTAATCGTTGTGCCGCCTTCTTGACATCTTCTTGGGTCAAGACAGCGCTGATTACAGCTACAGAATCAGCGCCGGCAGTCACAACCTGCTCGATGTTATCCTCATTGATGCCGCCAATAGCTACTAAAGGAGAGGTTACTGCCTGTCTGATTTGCTTCAGCCTATCCACTCCGACCACGGTAGCATTTTCTTTTGTTTCCGTAGGAAATATAGAGCCTACAGCGATATAATCGGCCCCCTCACTTTGTGCCTTTATCGCTTGGGGTGCTGTGGTGACTGAGCAGCCAACTATTTTATCTATGGGAAGGATGTGGCGGATGATAGGCAAAGGCAGGTCTTTTTGCCCGATATGAAGCCCATCAGCATCAACGGCCAGAGCCAAATCAAGATAGTCATTGATTATGAACAGAATGCTGTATTTATGGCAAAGGTGTTTAACCTTCTGGGCTACAGGCAGCAACTCCGCCTTACTAGCTTGTTTATCACGCAGTTGAATAGCTTTGGCGCCGCCCTGAATAATCTGCTCACCGATTGTTAATTCGTTCCTGCCAGCTAAGGCTTGCCTATCCAGGATAACATAAAGCCCAGTTAGTTGCCTTACCTTATCCTGGCGTAATATTTTGGAAATCAGACTCTGCTCCAGGGTATATAGGGTAAATCGTGCTTGCTCAAACTTAGCTGGGTTCAGCATTGGAGTTATCTGTGGCAGTTTAGCTGTTTCTTCTATCACGCGCAGAGACTGCTCCACTCTTTTGGCATTGGCTGTAATCGTGCCAAGTAGGTCCTGCTGAGATTGCTTTGCTTCAGGCACAATGACATTTTCCTTGCTGGCGCCGACATCGTGTTCTGAGTCCCTGTGAGATAAAAGCTTCACACCCAATGATTTAGTTTCCTCAGCCAGATCATGGCGCACGGTCTTTAATTGCTGGCTCAGTATGGCGTCATTGAGGATGAAGCGAGCGATATCTTCCAGGAGGCGCAACCCTTCGCTTGAGCGGTTAAGATTAGCATCAATAATACGCAGTGATTGGAGAAGCATAGCCATAGAAAATAGTAGCATAGAATTAGAGAAACGTATAACATTCTAACGTGACCCAAACCACCCCAATGGACACTCCATGCCTCGTGTACAAGGGTCCCGCCGTTGATAACTGACGATACAGATAGAGAGGAACTCGCGCCCTCTTTCTGAAGGCTCTTTCCTCAGTTGGTGGCCAACTTCATCTACATACCAGATATTTGCATAATTTGAACATCCGCTGGCAAGGTAAACATGTTATCAGGGATATCCACAAATTGAATATTCTTATACTCCATTAGAGTCGTGCCTTGAGCCGTTGTCGCCTCTACTCGAATAGGGAGCCCATGGTCCTGCCACAGCCACATTTTCACCGTCTGTCCCTCAACAGTATATTGCACGACTGTGCATACCTTGCCGTCTATCGTTTCGGTACCTACAATCGTTGGATTATAGTCTGAGAGAGACTGAGCCTCATCCACAGCGGATTTGGTGGTCGGGTCCCAGGACATTTCGATGGCCATGTTTTCTGCTGGCATATAGGTATACATGGTATTTGTATCATTGTCCATCAGAATAACAGTGGTCTGTCCCTGCTGGGTAACCTCTGTTCTCATCTTGTTCTTTTTAACCCAGATTGCCTGAGTCATTGTCGGATTCCCCGCAGCAGTTATCACCATATCGTATTTCAGAGAGGCAATGCCTGCTGAACGTCCCAAGATATCACCTAGTGTTACATCAGACGTTGTTGCCGTGGTAGCTGGTGTAGTGGTGGCCTCGTCAGTAGGTGATGTTGTCGAAGGAGTGGGCGAGGGAGTTGTAGGCGAGGTTGTTGAGGTTTTGCCACTGCAGCCGGCTATAAGCAACATTGCTATCAATAGCAGGGCTATTAACCCTGGTATAATCCTATTATTCATTGAATCTCCTCTTTCTCTGTAATAGTGCATGCCATTTCTAATTTCAGTCTTTCTTCAGGTCGGTTTCAGCCGTAGAGTAGTCTATCACCCCCACTGAAAAATATCATAGAATATACTTTTGCACAAGTTTCTTACGAATCAGAAGTGCAAGACAGCGTGATTACGACCATCCCAAATTGTCTTGTCACCTCCAGATTATTTCTTTAGCAGTCTAATCGCTGCTCCCAAAAGGTAACGCCTGGCAACTCCTTGTGGACTGAAGGGTATACACCTTCACGATGCTCGTCATACCCATGCTAGTTTAATGCTCAAGCAGGGCGTTCACCCCAAGATAGTGCAGGAACGGCTAGGCCATGCTACAATAGCAGTAACACTTGATACTTATAGTCACGTTGCCCCTGGACTCCAGGAGGCTGCTGCCAAAGGCTTTGACAGGATGGTATTACCCAAAGGTGAAAATTAGGCTATCGAAAAGCATTATTAGCAAAATGTAATTATTTCAATGCAGATTATCAGATATTGAAGCTAGGAGGGGTGACCGAGTGGTTTAAGGTGACGGTCTTGAAAACCGTTTTCGCTTTTAGCGAACGTGGGTTCGAATCCCACCCCCTCCGCGGGATGGGATCGAACCCCATGCTGGCTTCCATCGAGTACTTCTTCCTCTCTCCCATCTTTTTGAGAGCGGTTAGCACATCTTCAACTTAACTTATAGCCTGTTAATCTTACTCTCTCAGCCCTGCTTCTGCCGGAGCAATAAAGCCATCCTTTACCAGGGCATCAACTTGTCCTTGGGAGCTGGCTATCATAGTTTCAGCCTTCTGGCGAAGCTCAGCTGCGCTGACTTTTAATTTGGCGACGCCTTGCTCTTGGGCTTTCATTCCCACGGCTACTGCCTCGCGGATAAAGACTTCTCTCTCATCCATCTTCGCTACGATGTTATCGTCATCTACGCCGCGCTCCTGACTGTATTTGGCAACCGCCTCAGCAGCGGCGATGCACATCTCATCGGTGATAGTCCTTGCCTGCACATCAAGGACGCCGCGGAAGATAGCTGGAAAGCATACCGAGTTATTTACCTGGTTGGGGAAGTCAGAGCGGCCTTGGCCTATAATTCTGGCTCCGGCCTCCTTGCATTCCCAGGGCCAGATTTCAGGAATGGGGTTGGCCATGGGAAAAACTATGGCATCCTTTGCCATTCCCTTGATCTGCTCGGGCGCAATAATTCCCGGTCCTGACTTAGTGCAGGAAATAAGCACATCAGCGCCTTTCGCTGCCTCAGCCAAACCACCAGTTTTTTGTTCCGGGTTAGTTATCTGGCAGAACCTCCACTTGTCAACATATGTTTCCTTCTGCGCCTCCAGGTCTTTTCTGCCTTTATGCAATATGCCTTTACTATCAACCATTATGGTGTTTTCGGGCTTGGCTCCATAAGCCCATACAAGCCTGGAGATGCCGGTATTAGCTGCTCCGGTTCCATTAAAGACAATTTTGGCATCCGCCATCTTCTTGCCTACAATTTTCAGGGCAGTTATCAAACTAGCTAGTGTTATAGTTGCTGTTCCCTGCACATCATCATGCCATACCGGAATTCCCATCTGCTCCCTGCACCTATCAAGTATGCCAAAGCATTTGGGATAGGTAAAGTCTTCTAAATTAATACCGGCAAATGATGGTTCTAGCCATTTGGCTATCTGGACAATGTCATCAGGATTTTTGGTATTAACGCAGATAGGCACGGCATCCACGCCGCCAAGATACTTATATAGCAAACTTTTCCCTTCCATCACAGGATAGCCTGCTTTAGGGCCAATATCGCCCAGGCCAAGAACTCGTGTGCAATCAGAAAGCACGGTAATGGTGTTCCACCTGCTGGTGAGCACATCCATCTGTGCCTCGTCTGTCTGTATGGCTCTGCAGACTTCAGCAATACCGGGGGTATAGTAGATAGAAAAATCGTTAATATCTCGTACCTGGCATTTGAGCATTGTCTGTAGTTTCCCGCCATAGAAGGCATGTAATTTCATGGCGTCTTCGGATGGTTTCTTTGCTTTGGCT
>CAZILT010000151.1:0-5995 GCA_964540185.1 uncultured Dehalococcoidales bacterium | reverse complement strand
ATGGAGCATCCCTATATAACACTGGACAATGGTTATATTGAATCTTGCTGGTGGGCAATAAAACAATTGTGGGATAGAGATTTGATTTACCGGGGGTACAAAGTAACACCCCATTGCCCTAGATGCGGTACATCGCTAAGCTCCCACGAGGTGGCTCTAGGCTACCGGGATGATGCTGAGGACCCATCGGTTTACATAAAGTTCAAGCTTTGTGCTTCCTCGCTGCTGAAGCAAGATTTAGCACTCCGTTCTTTTGCCAAGAAGCCAGTTTATTTTCTTGCTTGGACAACTACCCCCTGGACTTTACCAGGCAATACTGCTTTAGCAGTAGCCCCTGAAGCTCAATATAGCGTAATGGAGGGAAGAGGGGATTGCCTTATTCTAGCTACACCTCTCATGGAGCAAGTGGGGCTTGAAGGTTACAAGGAAGTGAGCACTGTATCAGGTAAAGATATCGTCCATCTTGAATATGAACCTTTGTTCAATCCCCACAATTTCAATGTGCAGCGCCAGAGTTTACCTTCTCTAGGTGTGCAAATAGCGAAGGAGGATTTAACCTATCCTGTAATTAGTGCTGACTTTGTTTCCATGGAGGAAGGCACTGGCATTGTTCATGTCGCCCCCGCCTTTGGGGAAGTTGATTTCGATGCTGGGATGGATAAAGGGCTCGATTTTGTTCAACCAGTAGACTTGGAGGGCAAAATTACAGGCACCTACCCCTTTGCTGGTAAATTCGTTAAGGATGCTGACCCCCTCATTCTTGACGAGCTTAAATCGAGTGGTTTGCTTTATCGTAGTGAAAGAATTACTCACACCTACCCTTTTTGCTGGCGCTGTGGTACGCCCCTTCTGTACTACGCTAAGCAAGCGTGGTATATCAAGACAACAGCAGTAAAGGATAGGCTTATTTCTGGAAACGCTGAGATAAACTGGTATCCGGACAATATTAAGTATGGTCGTTTTGGCAACTGGTTGGATAACAATGTCGATTGGGCTTTCTCCAGGGAGCGCTATTGGGGGACTCCGCTTAATATATGGCATTGTCCCTCATGTGGCAACTACGAATGTGTAGGTAGCATCGATGAACTGAAAGCAATGCCAAATATTAGCGGCTTGAAAGAGCCCTTAGATTTGCATCGGCCCTACATGGACGAGATCAGCTTCACCTGCCCTAAATGTGGTAGCAATATGTGGCGTATTCCAGAGGTGATTGACTGCTGGTTTGATTCCGGGGCTATGCCTTTTGCCCAGTGGCACCATCCCTTTGAAAATAAGGAAAGGTTTGCCCAAAACTTCCCTGCTGATTTTATTTGTGAGGCTGTCGACCAGACCCGAGGGTGGTTCTACAGCTTACATGCCCTATCTACCCTGCTATTCCAACAACCTTGCTTTAGGAATGTTATTTGCTTGGGACATGTTGTTGATGCTCAAGGTGAAAAAATGAGCAAGACCAAAGGCAATGTAGTCGATCCCTGGGCTGTGGTCGATGATTATGGTGCTGACGCCCTTCGGTGGTACCTACTAACATCCATGCCGGCTGGAAATATCTGCCGGTTCTCCACACAACTAGTTGCTGAGACCATGCGCAAGGTTTTACTCACTTTGTGGAATACTTATTCCTTCTTCACTCTGTATGCTAGTATTGACCAATTTGTTCCCCAAACCTCAGCCTCACCATCTCTCACAGAGCTAGACAACTGGGCTATTTCAGAACTTAACCGACTTGTAGCTGAGGCAACTAATGCCCTGGACAACTACAACCTTACTATGGCAGCCCGCTTGATCGAGGATTTTATCGGGAATCTTTCCAACTGGTATGTGCGGCGAAGTCGCCGCCGATTTTGGAAAAGTGAAAATGATGCTGATAAATTAGCGGCTTACACCACACTATATCAATGTCTTGTGACCTTATCCCAAATTTTGGCCCCCTTCACTCCATTTATTGCTGAGGAGCTCTATCAAAACCTGGTACGTTTTATCAATCCCATAGCTGAAGAAAGTGTACATCTAACTGATTTCCCTGTAGCTGACAAAGCCAAGATCGATGATAAGCTGAATCATGATGTTGCGCTGGCTATGAGGACATCAAGCCTGGGAAGGGCAGCTCGGGCTAAAGCAGGAATTAAAGTGCGTCAGCCTGTGGCAAAACTGATAGTTAAAGCAAGCTCGGCGGCTGAGGAGAAGGCCTTGTATAGATTCGCCCGCGAAATATCAGAGGAGGTAAATGTTAAGGAAGTTGAGCTGAAAGTTGTTAGCGGTGAGCTGTCAGCTATCAGTGATATGCCTGGCTATAGCATAGCTAGTGATGCTAAGCATTGGGTGGCAGTGAATACTGAGTTGACTCCTGAATTATTATCAGAGGGAATAAGTAGAGAGATAGTGCGTCGTCTTCAGAATATGCGTCGAGCTGCTAACCTTGATGTTACTGACCATATAGTTACTTACTATCAGGCAGAAGAGCCAGTTAAACAGATTACAGTCGATTTTGCTGACTACATTAAGCGAGAAACGTTATCACGGGAGCTCATCGATAGTTCACCACCCGATGAGGCTTATGCCGAGAAACATCGTATCTCGGGTAATGACATTTTACTAGCAGTTAGAAAGGTGAACTAATCCCATGGTGGTGGACTCTCCTGTAATATCGCCCGGGTTGTTTTGCTGTCTTTGCCCCTGACAAAAGTTATTTCCACCTGTTGCCCAATCTGGCACGCCAGTATGGCTTGAAGAAGTTCATCGCTAGTGGCTATTTCTTTGCCATCAAAGGCAATAATAACATCGGCCTCTTTTAGTCCACAATCCTCTGCCGGGCTATTGGGAAGAACTTCCACAATAACTGCCCCCTTATCGACGGAAAGCTTATTTACCGCTGCTACAAAGGAGTCCACAGTGTATAAACTTACTCCCAACCATGGGCGAGTCACATAACCCTGATGAATTAATTCCTGGATGATGGGCTTGGCATTGTTGATGCTTATAGCATAGCCCATGCCTTCTACTCCAACTGCGGCTATCTTAATGCTGGTTGTGCCTATCACCTCGCCAGCCATATTTACCAAGGGTCCGCCACTGTTGCCAGGGTTTATAGCCGCGGTGGTTTGTATTAGGTCTAAAATGGTATTCCCCTGGACGGCTACCGAGACATTCAATCGACTGACAATGCCTTCAGTAGCAGATATTCCTTCCCCCAGAGCATTGCCAATAGCTACTACCCAATCACCTATGGCAAGCTGGGATGAATCACCCAGGCGTGCACAAGTCAAATCCGTTGCCTCTACCTGGAGCACTGCTAGATCAGTTAGATCATCTTTGCCCACTATGATGGCCGGAAAAGTTCTCCCATCAGCTAATTCTATCTGCACGCTTTTTGCATTTTGGACTACATGGTAGTTGGTGACAATATACCCCTGTTTGTCATCAATGATTACTCCTGAGCCGGCGGCAGGCTGCGTATACTCCCTATTAAAGATATCACGGACTACCGTCTCGGTTGTGACGGAGACCACAGATGGCATCGCCTCGCTAACCACGCTGGTAATGTCAGGCAGAGGTTGAGCTGCCTGGCTGCCCTCTGAGCCTTCTGAGGGAAACGTCCAATCAGGGTTGGCGTATTCACTGGAGCTGGTGGGGGAAGATGAAGCAGGTGAAGGTGATGAGGGCGGAGCAGCTGACCATGGTAGGGTTATGGAGCATCCGCCAGCACCGATAATTAGACTTATCAGCACCAATCCAATAAAAATATATTTAATCTTCCCTAGCATTTTGCAGTGCGACCCTATTATATCATTGTCATTCTGGTAAGTTAAAACTTTCTCCCCCTTATGTTCGCCAACAATGACTTAATCCATTATAGATGATATACTGATTAAGCAATGTCTCAAAATCATGTAGAGCAGTTATTAAGGGGTGTAGTGCAGCCTCTAATACTCTTTATTATTGGTGAGCTGCCCATGCATGGTTACCGCATTGCTAAGGAATTGGAGAAAAGGAGCTGCGGCTATTTTAAACTGACTGAAAGCACTGTTTATTCTGCCCTGCGTCGTTTAGAAAGAGAGGGATTGGTGCTAAGCTCATGGCAGCAAGCGTCCGGTAGGCAGAGACGGCGACAGTACGAGCTAACAGAAAGAGGACGTCAAATTCTGGACACAAGCTTGGTCGAGTTGCAACGGTTCTTCAATGCTGCCAGCAAGATTATGGGTTACCAACAAAGTGCAAGTACATATCTTAGGAGCACTTGACTGCGTTATGGTTGAATTGATAAATGGCGCCATAGCAGGCTTGCTGTGGCGCCATTGTTTTTCTTCTAGCCAACTTTCGGCAGTTGAGCCAGTGCCTCCCTTATCTTCTCGTCAGGATACTCGTAATCCTTGAGTTTGCCTGACAGATAGGCATCGTAAGCAGCCATATCAACATGGCCATGTCCACTATGAGCCAGCAGGATAGTTTTGGCTTCACCAGATTCCTTGCATTTGAGAGCCTCATCGATAACTACCTTAATGGCGTGGTTTGGCTCCGGGGCACTGATAATACCCTCAGTGCGGGCGAAGGTTATCCCCGCTTGGAAGGTGGCAAGCTGATGCTCTGCTCGGGCTTCAACCAATCCTAACTTGTGGAGGTGGCATATGATGGGTGCCATACCATGGTAGCGCAAACCACCAGCATGGATTGGAGGCGGAATAAAGCCATGCCCCAAGGTGTACATCTTAACTATGGGGGCAAGCCCAGCTACATCACCGTAGTCATAGGCATAAGGTCCCTTAGTCACGCTGGGGCAGCTTGCTGGCTCCACATTGATGATACGCAGGTCTGGCTTTGTCCCGTCGATTTTGTCCTTGACAAAGGGCAAATACAAGCCAGCGAAGTTTGAGCCACCACCAATACAGCCCACGATAATGTCAGGGTAAGCATCTGCCTTCTCCATTAGCATTTTTGCTTCCAGGCCATTTATGGTTTGATGCAGCAGCACATGATTAAGCACGCTGCCTAAAGAGTACTTGGTATCATCACGGCTCAGGCAATCCTCTACTGCCTCGCTGATGGCAAGACCCAGGCTGCCGGGGCATTCGGGGTCTTTTGCCAGCATATCTCGTCCTGTTTTAGTATCCGGGCTGGGACTGGGCACACATTTAGCGCCCCAGGTCTCCATCATAACGCGGCGGTAGGGCTTTTGGTAGTAGCTAATAGCGACCATATAGACCTTAATCTCAATACCAAAGCAGGCACCGGCAAAGGACAGGGCACTTCCCCACTGCCCGGCTCCAGTCTCAGTGGTGATACGCTTTACACCTTCCTGTTTATTATAATAAGCTTGAGCAACAGCAGTGTTGGGCTTGTGACTCCCAGGAGGGCTTGACCCCTCATACTTATAGAATATCTTAGCCGGCGTATCCAGAGCTTTCTCCAACCTATGTGCCCGAAATAGAGTTGTGGGCCTCCACAGCCGATAGATGTCCCGCACCTCATCGGGGATTTCAATCCACCTCTCAGTGCTTATCTCCTGCTTGATTAATTCCATGGGGAACAGAGGGGTAAAATCATCCAGGGTGGCTAGCTCTTTTGTAGCTGGGCTAAAAGTTGGTGGCAGAGGCTCAGGCAAATCAGCCTGGATGTTATACCAATACTTGGGCATCTCCTCTTCGTCCAGAGTAAACTTTGTCCTTTTGTCCATTTTTATCTCCTTTCTTTTGCTTAATTTGGCTTAATTTTTAATTTTTAATCTTTATACACTCGGCGCCGATGGCTGGCGCCAGGTCTTCAATACAATTAACATAGTCAACCCTCCAATAAAATAAAAAGCCTCTCACCCAAGGGGCGAGAGGCTCAATCTTCGCGGTGCCACCCTATTTCGGCCTTGCGGCCATCTCTTTTCAGGTACAGCTAGACTTTAGCAATACCCTGGGTTGTGATAACGCTACCCTTTGCGGCAAAGCCTACTCATTATATCAGCTTTTCAACTCGCAGCTCCCAGGTCCATTCCAGCCTGACGTAAGTATCG
>CAZILT010000150.1:0-4982 GCA_964540185.1 uncultured Dehalococcoidales bacterium | reverse complement strand
GGAGCTTATGCAACATTGAAAGCGAGAGCACCTCCGGGGGCACAGTGCACAATTGCTGTCTATTACAAATCTGGCCGCAGCACAGCTCAGGGTTTATATCCTAAGCAAGCAGATAACAATGGTGATGTTTCTTGGAGATGGAAAGTAGGCACAAGGACGACAACTGGCAGTTGGAGAATAGTTGTAACGGCAACCTATGGAGGCAAAACTGTTTCTCAGGAAACCTACTTCACAGTCCGATAAAGCCTCAGACTATCCTCAAACTTAACAGGTCTTCTATTTGAGGTTGGTTGGGGGTATAATAGATTTAGGAGGAGTGGATGTGAGTAGGCCGTTCTTTATAGTCATCCTCGTAATTCTTCTTGCAGGCTTGGGCCTATTTGGTCTAAGTGATACTGCCATTTCTATTGCTGATACCACATCCCTGATAATGAGGTAACTAGCACAAGTGCTATAATTACGATTACGATGTATGCTGTGGTTGATGTGTAGTTAAGAAGTTGTCCAAAAACTCGACCTTTTTTAATGATCCGGAACCCTTTTTCTAACTTTAGCTACCACCAGATCGCCCGGTAGCCTCAGTTTTTCTCTTCCATAGCCATACTTGGGCTGGAAGGATATCCTGCTTCCTTAAGCAGGATAATATACTGCCTGTAATTCGCTTGTCAAGCCATCCAACTCACCCCCTTTCGCCATAGTGCTGGCATAGATTTTCTTGATGTTGTGCACCAAGCAGACTAATGTCCATTCACCGCCTGCTTTGTCCAATCCTCTCAGGCGGAATCTCCCAAATCCCAGGTTGAACTTCATTTGTCCAAAAACTGGCTCCACAATCTTTTTACGCTGGCGATAAATCTCCTTGCCTTCTTCAGTTCGCAATTTAGCTTTCATCCTCCTCACTGCATCAGCTGGCTCCATATTTGGTCTTGTCTCAGTATCCTCTATGATTCTATCTCCATTAACCGCTTCTACACCTTTTTGTAATGGTGAGTTGGCAAAACTACTCATAACTACCTTCGCCTTTTCTTTTTCCCAGCCCCTCTCCTCTTGAACCTCCACTTCCCACTTCTTAGAGGTTACATAGCAATCGGTTTCCACCTTTTCTGCCTTCTCCAGATTGTCTTTTGAATAATAGCCAGCATCCATCACTGCCTTCTCAGGCTCTTTCTCTATTGCTTCTTCCACTTTCTCAAGCATAGGCAGCAGCTGCTTCTTGTCATTAGCTTCGCTGGTTATGTCGGCAGCTACAATAACACCTTCTTTCTCATCAACCGCCGCCTGACAGTTGTAGCTGAGTCTTATTCGGCCACCATTGTGCTTCATAAAGCGAGCTTCTTTTTCTAGAGGATTTAGCTTTGGCTCCTTCTTACCTGTCTTAGCGTTCTCCTTAATTTCCTGGATTTCCTTAATGGCAGCTACAATGGCTTCTCTCTTCTCCAATGCCTGTTTCGCCTTCTTGGGTAATCCTTGCCCCGTCCTATTTTCACCATAGAGGGTATCTTCGGCCTTATCAATGGCTAGCCCCTCAGCCATATATCTCTCAATATCTGCCTCCACAGACTTGAGCGCTTCCTTCAGGGCATCTTTTGTCTTTGCTCCATAATCACTAGTTGCCGCCTTCACCTTTGTCCCATCTATGGCTACCAGTCCCAGGCTTACCATCCCCAACCTCTGGCAAATCTGCACCACTTGCTTGAAGAACCTCTTCAGCACCTTGATATTGTTTTTGCGAAAGTCGCTGATAGTGCGAAAGTCTGGCTTCTGCATGCCAGAAAGCCACATGAAAACTAGATCTTCGCTGCACTTTCTGGCAATTACACGGCTAGAGGGTGTCTTTTGACTATAAGCATAAATCAGAATCTTTAGCATCATTCTGGGATGGTATGCTGGACGACCCTCATTTTCTCCTGAGAGGTCAGCTCCCGAATATCCAGCAAATCGACTACTTTGTTCACTACCCTCGCTACATGATCAGCAGGGATCAGTTCCTCCAGATAAGGTGGAAGCAGATAGCCATTTGATTGGTTATAGTCCAGATAGGGCATGATTACCTCCTCATAATCGCTCTCTTTTGCCTCCTATTATCGCTCGCTTCCCCTCCAAATTCAAATTGTCTCTCATTGCCAAAATTCTAGTTTTCGGACAGCCTCTTAAGGAAAAGGAGGAAGAAATGTTACAAGCTGGACAGAAAGTGAACTTGACTTACTACGAAGGAGAAGACCAAGTAGAAAGCTATGGTTGGACAGTGCAAGAATATGATAATGGCCTCTTGAAGGTTCGCAGGCCTCCAGGCGAAATAACTGTCGCGTTTCATGAAATAGACAAAGACAAGAAGGTGATATCCACACATGAGGTGACAAGAGAATGGAAGGGGGAGAAGCCCCTGGTATTCAACCTCAGAAGCATCGGCTTTCTTAAGGTGGAATTAGTCGAGTAGGCAGCGACTTTCGGGGCAAAGCCTCAAGCTATCCTCAAACTTCAGACGTCTTCTATTTGAGGCTGGTTAGGGGTATAATAGATTTAGGAGGAGTAGATGTGAAGAGGCTAGTCATTTTAGTTGTTCTCCTGGTGCTACTAGCAAGCTTTGCCTTGATAAACATTATCGACACTAACGTTTCCGTTGCCGATACAAACACTCCTGATAATAGGGTAACCAGCAGAGTGAGTGAAACTGGCAACCATGCCTCTGGAACCGCTACAATTACGATTACGATGTATGCTGTGGCTGAGGAGTAGTTGAGCTAAGTAGGTATAGAGATGTTATGGTGGCAATATCTAATCGTATCAGTAGTTTTATTAGTAGTTGGTGGATTATTTGGTTACTGGTTGAATAGACGTGGAATGAAAACTGAGAGAGATGCAAGGGAACGAAGAGAACTACGAGATGCTGTCAAAGGCTTATTGACTGAGATGAATGCTAATCTGAAACTAACTGAAATAGGGCCGGAGCCAGCTCTTTTGCCGCCATTGGCAAAGGACATGTGGAACATACATAAGAGCAAGATTCTTGAGTTACCCTTGGAAATACAAGAAAGCTTGTATCAAGCTTATTCTAGCATAGACAATGTTAATGCTGTGCTAGAAACCAGGTTCGCTTGTGGCAACCGAGGCCATGGACCAGGAGCTTGGGATACCCGTTATGAACGTGAAGGTAAGAAAGCAAGGGAACCTATGGAGAAGGCGAGGAATTATTTGGAAATATGGCTAAGCCAGCAGAGACAGAAATGAACGGGGAAGCATGTTGGCACAGCCAGCGGATTTGGAGAGGGCAGCAAAATGAAATTAGCTATCGGAATAGTTCTTCTTCTTGTGGCTTTGTGGTTTCTGTATGGGACAATACGAATGTGGCCGCCAGGCAGGTATCGCCCTAGGATGTTGTGGCGCCACAACTCACCCTTTTGATTTGCCCGTTAGCTTCAGAGCAAAGCTCAAAAGTTGGCGTTATTTTGGCGTTAAATTGTTTGGGACGGGTTGTCACCAAACATTACTCTAGATACAAAACAGGGTTTTCTCAACTGACACAAAGGTTCTATTTTGTATCTAAAGACACCCTTTAGGACACCTAGCCTAGAATCCGAAGACCGATGCTCTTAAGTTAAACAGTTCTGACGATTGTTCAATTAGCCCTGTTCATACGAATTAGTAGAACGGGGAGAAGGTTAAAACTTGATATATGCGCTATACTATAGGCAAAATACATCATAGTTTTGGAGGTAAGTACAATGGGTTGCTGTAGTGATAAGATAGAGAAACTAAAGAATTTACCAAATCATTACGTCCTCTTATACGTCACAGCTAAAGTTCTCGGTGGGGTAGGTATAGGTGTACTGTTGGCAAATTGGCTGTCTATGTGGACGTGGTGGATTTTTATAGTTGTTGCTTGCGTAATAGCGATTCCCGTTGTTTGGAAGCTTTTTAGCAGGTAACATTCCTCGGGATTGTTGATTCCAGGGACACCTTGGCGAAAGGATGTAGGTCACTTGGCCAGATTCTTCCCGACGTCGCCTGGCAACCGCTGGATTGTACAGCATAGCGGATGTTCACTGTGCCGATGTGGTTCCCGTCTTGACTCCTCCAGAACTACTATGGTAAAAGATGCATGGCATAGCAAGGGCTTCGAGTCATGCTCGGCGATAATGGAGTAGTTAGCATCTGAAATTCGCCACTGCCGTCGTAACCCTGGCGGGGAGGTCATCTTATCCTGACAAAGGAGGAAACATGCAGTTCGATATGACCAAACTCGGTGTACAATTCTCACATACCGTTCATTGGATGCTCGGAGGTAAATGAGGTCGGATGTCAATAGTGGACACAAAAGCATTCATGCTGCCAGTAACCCTGCATAGTATTTTTGGGCAAATCCCGCCGGT
Organism: uncultured Dehalococcoidales bacterium; assembly: GCA_964540185.1. Lineage (GTDB taxonomy): Bacteria > Chloroflexota > Dehalococcoidia > GIF9 > AB-539-J10 > CAZCKW01. Next base: position 612 of record CAZILT010000150.1, on the reverse strand, counting down.
GACATATAGCCCAGCCTGGTCTGTAGCCTCTGCCGGTTATAAAAGATTTCAATGTACTCCGTGATGTCCTCTATTGCCTCCTGCCGGCTTCTGTAATGGCGGTGATGAATCAGTTCCTGCTTGATGATTCCCCAGAAGCTCTCCATTGGAGCATTATCAAAACAATTCCCAGTCCCGCTCATTGAGGCTTCCAAACCGAATTGCCTTAACAAGCTCTGATACTCATGGCTGCAGTACTGGCTGCCACGGTCGGAGTGGTGTAAAAGCCCCTTCCCTGGTCTCCTAGCGGTTACCGCCCGTAATAGGGACTGACTGACCAGATTTTTGCTCAGCCGCTCTCCCATGGCATAGCCTACAATCTCACTGGTAAAGAGGTCCTTGTGGCCCGCCAGATACAACCAGCCTTCATCAGTGGGTATATAGGTTATGTCGCTTACCCATACCGTATCCGGTTGATATACCTTAAACTGCTGCCCCAGTATATTCTCCGCCACCGGCAGTTTGTGCCTGGAATCAGTGGTAGCCTTGAATTTCCGTTTCTGCTTGCAGTATAAGCCAAGTTTTCGCCGAATCCGCTTGATCCGGCAGATGCCCACCCGTATCCCATGCTCC
>CAZILT010000149.1:0-3113 GCA_964540185.1 uncultured Dehalococcoidales bacterium | reverse complement strand
ACAGGCTTTGTCACCCCTCCTGTGGAAGCATCTATCTCCACAAGGGCTCTGAAGCTGCTCACTGATTCCTCTTTAGCCCAGGACTTGGCTTCACATATGCGGCCTCCTTTGTCCAAGTAGAAAAGAGTATCTGGCGCAGAGAGGTGATTTATTCGCGGTATCATATGGTTGACCTGCTCCATAATCGCCTTTATGCCTTTACCTTGTTCTGCTAATCTGGCTGCCTGTAAAACAATAAGCGCCAGTCCCGTGCCACCCGTGCGCGAATCAGCTACTTCAATGGTAGTTTTGGGTAGTGTTTTGAGGGCTCTTTCCCTGGCCTCTAGAGCTAAACTATAGGCATTGGTAAAGACGGAGGACACAGAGACAAACAAGATAGCCTCCGCTTTCTGGCTTAACTCTTGATAAACTTGCAAATATTCCCCCACAGAAGGAAATGATGTTGTTGGTAGGTTTTCTTTGTTACTCAGCCGGGCGTAGAGGTCCCCCATATCTATTTCTGTATCCAGGTAATCTTTGCCATCTATGATGATGTGGAAGGGCATCATCCTGATGTTGGAACTCTGCGCTAATTGTTGTGGTATATTGCTTCCTGTATCAGTCATAATAGCTACCTTTTTCACTATAATCTCCTCGTATATTTAGATTGTTAATTAGAAACTTAGCTCAATCAGTCACTGCTATAAAACCCAAAGTCGATAAGCCCCTCGCCATTCATGACTGCTACCACTGGCGGCGCACTAACAACATAAAACTCATCGCATTGAAGCTGGGTCAACACCATCTGTTTTAGCTGTTCTGCCTGCTCAAGAGCATTAGCGTGGGCTATAGCAGCGTGAAACTTCTTGCCTCCTCCCCTTTCTTTAGCTATATCAACCATCTTCTCCATTATCTGTGTTCTAGTTTTGGCTCTAGCTATTGGTTTTGTTATGCCCCCTGTGGAAGCATCTATCTCCACAAGGGCTCTGAAGCTGCTCACTGATTCCGCTTCAGCCCAGGATTTAGCCTCGAATATTCTGCCCCCCTTGTCCAAATAGAAAAGGGTGTCTCGCGTTGAAAGCTCATTCATTTGAGGTATCATATTGTTAATGAGTTGGATTACCTCATTGAGGTTCTTGCCCTGTGCTGCTGCCCTAGCCGCTTGTAACACAATGAGTAGCTCGGAAGCCTCAACTGTCTTGGAGTCAATGACTTCGATAGTCGTTTTGGGGAGTTTTTCCTGAGCCATATTCTTAGCTTCCAGGGCTGCCCCGTATTCCTTGGTGAAAGCTGCGGTCATGGAGACGTGAATGATGGATTCTGCTTTTTGGCTTAGCTTCTGATAAGCCAGGAAAAAATCTTCCGGGGATGGAGCCGAAGTTGTCGGCAAGTTTTCCTTTTGCTTAAGTCTAGTATAAAGCTGGGTTTTATCTATTTCTGTGTCAAGATAACTTTTACCATCTATAATGACATAAAATGGAATTACCTGGATGTCATACTTCTCTGCCAGTTCGCGTGGAACTGAAGCGACAGTATCAGTCATAATTGCTACCTTTTTCACTATAACCTCCTTAGATTGGATTTCTTCAGCCCTCGCTAAACCATCCAAGGCGAAGCGCTCCCGGTCCATCGTAGATTATGGGTACCAGCGAGACCCCTGTGATATGAAGTTCGCTGACCGGAAGTTGCGATAGGAGTAGTTGTTTTAGCCTCTGTGCTTGCTCCGGTACATCGTCATGGCTGACCACCGCGTGTAACTTCCTGCCTTTATTTCTTTCCTTAACTAACTCAACTACCTTTTCTACTGCTTTAGCCTGAGTTCTAGTCCTTGTTAAAGGCGTCATGACTCCTTTGGTGGACGCATCCAGCTCCAGGATAGATTTTGTAGCAATAGTAGGGTCTTGCCAGGCAGTTGCTTTACCCATTCTGCCTCCCTTTCCCAAATAGTAAACTGTATCAAGTATGTAGAGAAGGTTTAGTCTTGGTATCAGCCCATTAACCATGTCAACTATCTCGGGAAAGCGCTTACCTTTAGCAGCAGCCCTGGCTGCTTCTAAAACACAGAGTAGCTGTGCTCCATGAGCGGTAAGGGAGTCGATTACCTCAATATTTGTTTTGGGTAGCTCAACTGTGGCTATGTTTTTGGCATGCATAGCCTCTTTGTAGCCCATTCCAATCCATGAGGTGTAACAAATATGCAGAATAGCTTCTGTTTTCTGGCTTAATTCCCGATAAGCTTCTATATATTGTTCTGCAGTGGGAGAAGAAGTTGTGGGCAAATTTTCCTTCCGTGCTAATCGCGCGTAGAGCTGGGCTTTGTCTACCTCTGTTTCCAAATAACTTACGCCATCCATTACTATATGCAGGGACACTACTTTGATATCAAATTCCTTGGCTACCTTCGGTGGTATCCCAGAAACGGTATCAGTCATAATAGCTACCTTATTCATTGCAGCCTCCTCTCATTCAACTGGTGCATTGCCTGACAATATATCGTAGTCCGATGTATTATACAACATAAGATATTCCTGTCAAGTCCTGATCGGGGGATTGTTTGGCAGCGACTGACCGTTATCTCTGGATGAAAGGAGTTGAGAGTTTAAAGGCTCACGGAGACGAAGCAAATGACGTTAAGCCGCAGGAATGAGGATTGGCTCCTCTACCATTGAACAAACATGGGCATAATTACATGCACATAGTTGTCTACACCGATGGGGCGGATAACTCCGGGACTTGATGGGGTAGTGACTTCCAGAGCAACCTGGGATTGATGAAGGACGCTTAAGACATCGGAGATATATTTTACATTAAAGGCGATTTTAGCCTCCTCTCCATCAGTGAGAGCATCAATTTCGCTAACGTTGCTGCCAACTTCCTCAGCTTGAGCGGAAACAGTTATCTTACCTGGAGTGAGTTCGGCGCCAGGGGTGATGACCAAACGGACAATGCCGCTGGCATCGCGGGCAAATATGGAAGACATCTTTATGACCTGCAGAAATTGGTTGATATCTACAACTGCTCTGGTGGTGTAGCTTTGAGGAATAACCTGGGAATAATCGGGGAATGAGCCTTGAATAAGTTGGGAGACCAATTCGGCATTTTTGAGGCGGAAGAGCCCCTGGCTTTTTTGCTGA
>CAZILT010000148.1:0-13193 GCA_964540185.1 uncultured Dehalococcoidales bacterium | reverse complement strand
TAGATAAGGGAAAAATTCTTAACAGTATTAAGCTGATTAAGTAACGTGAAATAAGAGAAGGAGATAGAAAAATGGGAAAGGTAACGAAAGAAGAAATGATATTGGACGAAGAAGACGACGAGAACTTACTGAAGGCCCTTAAAGGGAAAAGGTTCGAGCAGATACATGGAGAAGTAAAGGCAAAATTACCGAGCCTAAGAATTATCTGGACTTTATGGTAGAATCTCAGAAATAAACACTACACTCTGCACGATAACCTAAACAGGCTGGTAGATGATGTCGGGAGAGCAAAGATTGTCTTGATAAGTGGCGGCAAGCACTTAATAGAAGGGTAGTATATCAGACCTTTAAAAATCAAAGAATTTGGTGAAGACTTAATGAATGTGATGTCTGGAGGTGGGCTCAGCACCATTTATTACGTGGCATACCAGGAAGCCACACCAAGAGACAGCAATCAGTCCTGGCGACGAGAGTCTTAGTGATGCCTATAGTTACGAGGAGATAAGTACCAGAGACAGCCAATATCTAAGCTATGAGACACTTCCTGTCCTTTCACTTTTAGGCCATGCGTTTGCTCACTGGTTGCAAGACAAGAACGACCCCGACTTTATCGATCATTACTCTAACTCGGCCAACTATCGGCAGTAATGTGAGGAAGAATCATCAGTTGGGGAGAGCGAATCACGTGTCGATTGGCCCAGCACTTCTCAAGTCGGGAAAGACTTCCCCGATGTGGGGATTCTACGAACAGCAAGGCCCACATAAAAGTTAACCACTATTTTACCCAAGGAAACGCTTACCATGGCCTACGGGATAGGAGGCTCCATCGAGGCTATCTCCCCGAGCGCGTTGCCTGATGTTCGGGTTGAGGATATCTCGCGCTAGATAGAATACTGCGATCAATCCTGCAAAGGGCGCGGGTATCAAGTGCAATGAACCTAGGACATCAACAGATTGCGACAGACAGCATCTGCGCGGTCTTATCTCTCCGTTATGATTGAACTCTCTGAATGGCAACGTAGAGATGCATTCACCAAGTGAGGCATTGCGAATTTAAACGGCCTCAATAAGGTAGTTTTGCTTCCTCTAACTGTCGACGAAGGTCACTTTTGAATGCAGATTATCTTAACTTGGCTTTTGAAGCTCCTCTAATTTTCGGCTGTCCTTGTTATTTGGTGGCTCAACACGCCACAGAAAAACCTTTTGACCAAGCTGTTCGCAAAATGTTAGACTGCGCTAGATGCCGAAAGGGGAGACGAAATCACAGGAGGAGCGAAAAACGCTTGAAAGAGTGGCTAGGGGTTAGGGAAGGCGCCTTAGGAGGCCAAAGAGATATAGAATGAGAATAGATGCGCTCAAATATACAGAGCGGTTCGGCTCAGTTCGAATTAATGACGTGCAACAGGTGTTGCAACTTGACTCCGGCAAACCCAGAACGATTCCTCCACGTGAGAACATCGCCGTGCTGAAAATCGATGAGGATGTTATCAAAGATTTCGAGGAGAAAATGGCTATTGTTATCCCTACCAAGGATGAGAAGCTTAAGCTATTCGAAGGCGTTGTCAGTGGCGTCCCTCACGAATGCCTGATAATTGTCGTCTCTAACAGCCAGAGAAGGAGGATTGACCGATTCAGAATGGAGAGGGATGCATTGAAGCAGTTCTGTTATTTTACTGGACGCGAAGCTGTGATTATTCATCAGAAAGACCCTGTAATAGCTCAAGCCCTGGCTGAGGCTGGCTATACTAGCATTCTGGGGGAGGACGGATTGGTGAGGAATGGCAAGGCTGAAGGCATGGTGGTAGCGATGCTTATAGCCATGGTGGTCAAAAAAGACTATGTGGGCTTCATAGATGCAGATAATTATTTTCCTGGCGCGGTATGGGAGTACGCCAAATGCTACGCCGCTGGCTTCAGCATGGCAAGGTCTCCCTATGCCATGATTAGGGTCTTATGGCGTTACAAGCCCAAGGTTTCCAGAGGCATGTTCTTCAGAAAATGGGGGCGAGTATCAGAGATAACCAACAGATGTATAAACTCCTTAATTTCCAGCAAAAGTGGATTTGAGACAGGTATCATCAAAACAGGGAATGCTGGAGAGCACGCCATGAGCATGAGACTTGCAGAGATACTCACTTATGCCTCAGGCTATGCCGTGGAGCCCCAAGAGCTGATCTCCATCTTTGAGGGGTTGGGTGGTGTTTTACCCCTGGCACACCAAACAGCAGCCAAGCACGGCGTCGAGATATTTCAAACAGAGACCAGGAATCCTCACCTCCATGAGGAGAAAGGTAGGCAGCATCTGCTAGTGCAGATGCTGCTACCTGGACTTGGAGCTATCTACCACTCGCCGCTCTGCGAAGATGACACTAAGGAAGCCATAATTAACGAGTTATTGCGGCAGGATGTCATCAAGCCCGATGAAGAACCACCGAAACCCCGGTTTATTGCTCCACTGAAGAATATCGACCTGAAGAAGTTCACCAATATCGTGGCAGAACACATGGGATCGTATTCTGCGCTGGGAGAAGAATAGTGAAAGCTGTCATCCTTGTGGGTGGGGAGGGGACCAGGTTGCGCCCACTAACATGCAATATTCCTAAGGCAATGGTGCCTATCCTGAACCGCCCATTTCTGGAGCACCTACTGCGCTATCTAGAGAAACATGGCATAAGCGATGCTATTCTTGCCATGGGTTATCTTCCTGACCCAGTTCAAAGCCATCTAGGTGATGGTAGCCATTTCGGGATCCAAATCAGTTACCTAGTAGAGGAGTCGCCGTTGGGTACGGCGGGGGGGGGGGAGAAAGCTGAATCATTCCTCGACGAGACATTCATTGTATTCAATGGCGACATCCTGACCGAAATAGACCTGACAGCCATGATCAAGCGACATAGGGAAATTAACCCAGAGGTAACCATAGCACTAACGCCTGTGGATAATCCTACCATTTATGGAGTTGTAGAGACCACTGCGGCGGGGATGGTGAAGCGTTTCGTGGAGAAGCCGACCTGGGACAAAGTCACCACTAATATGATAAACGCTGGGATATACATCCTGGAGCCTGGAGTTTTGGAATATATCCCAACTAAAAGTCCCTGCATGTTCGAGAACTACGTTTTCCCCACACTGCTTGCGACCGGCAAGCGCATCTCGAGCTATCCATCTGACGCTTATTGGATTGACATAGGCACACCGGAGAAATACTTGAAGGCACACCATGACCTTCTCTTGAGATGGGGTGATGGAGCCCTGCGAACCCAAGGGGAGAGCCAAATACACACCACAGCCCGGATAGAAGGACCAGCGTTGATTGGTGAAGGGTGTCTTATTGCAGAAAATGTACAAATAAAGGGGCCCGTTGTGCTTGGCCCGCAATGCCAGATTGGTAGAGGTGTAGTTATGGAAGGTGCAGTATTATGGGAAGGGGCACAGGTGGGAGAAGAAACGGTCCTGAGAAATTGCGTAATCGGCTCCTGTGCCCGTATTGGGAGTGGCTGCCACATACTTGACGATTGCGTTCTCGGTGACGATGTTAAGGTAGGCAAGGAAAGCAACCTTGCTTCTGGTACAAGGCTTTCGCCCAACAGCCATGTAGAGCAAAGTACGATACAAAACATTTGAAGCTCGTGCGGCAAAACGTAGTGTTGACATGAAAGGAGGATTATATGTGTCCTATATGTGGCTTAGTGAATCGAGATGACCAAGATCTTGGTAGTAAGATGCAATCCATGATGAACACATTAAACCACACGACTGCTGCTGGGGCATGGCTTATCTCCGACGGAATGGTTAGGAGCTGGAATGGAGGCATTGAACCAGTAAAAGGGCAAGCCTTAGGTCAACTTTCATTGGCTACTAGGGAGTTACCTCCAGAACGACCCAGTCGTGATTGTAGCGGAAACTTGGTTGTGCTCCTGGTAGGTAATATTTACAATGCCCAAGAGCTAAAAGCAATCCTTACCTCTACCCGTAAGCTCCCTACCGGTAGCGTTGCGGAAATAATAGCTCACCTCTTGGAGGAGACACACCAAGGCGACCTAAGTACAGCGCTGAAGCAGGTATCAAGCAAACTCGATGGAGCCTATTGCCTAGCGGCGAGTAATGGCAAGCAAATTGTCTTGATACAGGATCCCACCGGGCTTATTCCCGCCTACTATGACGAAAACGATAAGCTTGTGGCCTTTGCCTCAGAAAAGAAAGCCTTATGGAGAATAGGACTGCGCAACGTAAGACCCTTACGAGCAGGAATGCTTGCTTCTTTTGATAAAGACGGCACTAGTCTGGCTGAAGCTTTTTCCTTACGCAAGATGGCGGATGAAGTCTCCATAAATGACCTAGCCACTGCTGTTGACAGCTACTGTGCCTTGCTTAGAATAGCCGTTGGAAAAAGGCTGCGTAACCTCAGAAAGGTAGGGGTGCTTTGCTCAGGAGGAGTAGATAGCGGCTTGATAGCCAAGCTTGTCTCAGATGCGGCAGCCGAGAGAGGTATCGCGGTAACGGCTTACACTGGCGGGGCAGACGGGGCTGATGACATTGAATACGCAGAAGATTTTGCTCGGGAGCTAGGGCTGAACCATAAGGTAAGACGACTACGTCAGGACGAGATCGAGTCATATATTCCCCGCGTGATTTCTGCCGTTGAAGCGAGAGGCTTAGTGCAGATCGAAGCTGGTATTGGAGTCTATGCTGCGATGGAGGCAGCCAGGGACGATGGCGTGAAGGTAGTGTTCTCTGGCCAAGGTCCTGACGAGCTCTGGGGTGGCTATAGCTGGTATCCTCGGGTAATTGCCAGGGATGGTTACCAAGGGCTGCAGGAAAGGATGTGGGATGACCTTGAAAGAACTGATATAGAGACCTTTGATAGAGAGCGCAAAGTTGCATTAGCCCTTGGAATGGAGCAAGTATTCCCCTACGTAGACATCGAGGTGATCAAGCTGGCAATGAGTGTATCGCCTCGCCTGAAGATAACTTCCGCCGAAGACCATGTTGGTAAGCACCCCCACCGGGAAGCAGCTAAACGGCTTGGAGTACCAATACAATATGCTGACAGGGAGAAGAATGCGGCTCAGCATGGCACAGGAGTTCACGACATTCTTGACACAATAGCCCGCAAAAATGGCTTTACCCAGAAGCTAGTGGCGCTCGCCGGGTATAGCAGTGAGGAAGTCAGCAAAGAGAGATTGGGCAGTTCTATTCGATACGGCTACCTCTATGGTGAAAAGGAGCTGTGGCAGGTGCCTGAGCACGTCCAGTTCTTCCTTGACTCAATAGCATACCAGAATAATCTGCTTAACGAGGCAGAGAGGTCAAGAATAGAAGAGTTCCTGAGACAAGCTGGCATCTCCATGAAAGTAAGGAATCTGAATCAGCAGATGATCCAAACAAGGGAGCTTTAGTTCTGGACTGATATGTACGAAAGCCAAGATTGTCCACCTAAGGTGGTCATTTTCACCGATTTAGATGGCACCCTGCTCGACCGTGAAACCTACTCATATGACAAGGCTTTGCCGTCTATAAGATACCTGTTACAGCGAGGGATACCTATCGTATTCTGCTCCGCCAAGACTAGAGCCGAGCAGGAAGTTTATCGTCAGGAACTGGAAATACCCGATCCTTTTATCGTGGAGAATGGTGGTGCCATTTTTATTCCCCGAGGCTACTTCCCATTTACCTTTGACCATGATAAAACTGACGATGGCTATCAGATAATTGAGCTAGGCATTCCTTATCACGAGATTAGACGGATTCTGGAGCAGATAAGGGCTGATGCCATGCTCAACTTCAGGGGTTTTGGCGATATGAGTATTGAAGAGATAGCGATGGAAACGGGCTTAGACCTGGAAGCGGCCCAGCGAGCCAAAGCAAGGGAATATGATGAGACCATTAAGGTTGAAGGAACTCCAGAGGAAATTCGCAAGGTCTTAGATAGTGTAAAACAGGCAGGCCTCACTTATGCCTCTGGTGGTCGCTATTATGACATAACTGGACCCAATGATAAAGGCAAGGCTACAAGAATCCTTATCAACTTATTCCGTAGAAAGCTTGGAAAGCTGAGAACAGTAGCTATAGGTGACAGTCCAAATGATTTACCAATGCTTTCTGTAGTTGATACTCCTGTATTGGTACAGAAACCAGGAGGGTTTTGGGAACAAGTAGGCATAATGCATCTGTGCCGGGTAAGTGGGATAGGTCCCGAGGGTTGGGCTAGAGCGGTTGAAGGGATTATGAGAAAAATATCTTAGCAGGTGCAGGAGATTTCCATTGAAAGTGGGGGTAGCTCAAATCGTTCTCTATAATGAGATAGAGCCAAATGTACGGAAAATCTATTCCTATATCGAGTCAGCGGCGAAGCTAAAATTAGAAATCTTATGCTTCCCGGAATGTGGCCTTACAGGCTACGTACGGGACTTCCACGCTGTCAATTGGGATGAAGTAATTAGAGCACTAGATAAGCTACAAGAAGTGGCCGTCGGACAAAACATCACAATCGTTATAGGGACTCCTTATAAGGAGGCAGGGAAGGTTTATAATGCAGCCTTAGTTATGTCGACAAATGGGAGGCAAAAATATTTTAAGAAGAACCTGATTGATTTTGATAAGCAGTACTTTGCTGAGGGAAAGGATATGCTGACCTTTGAAGTGAAGGGAACCAGATGCGGTATTCTCGTTTGCCGGGATCAGAATTATCCTCCACTGGCATGGGAGTATGCCAGGATGGGTACCAAGGTCATCTTCCTCCTGGCTGCTCACTACTATCCCGCCAGTCAGACACACCTTAAATTAGAGAAGAATCGAGCTTTGCCAATTGCCAGGGCGGTGGAAAATAAGCTCTTCGTGGCCAAAGCCAACGCGGTTGGCTCCCAGGGAGACTATATCAGCCTTGGTCATAGCATGATCATTGACCCTGAGGGGATAGTGGTATGTGAGGCAAATGAAAAGCAGGAAAAGCTGCTTTACCACGATGTTTAAAATCGTATCTTTAGGCTTACTATTTCGGAAGGTTCAACCTGGAGCCTTATTTGTTTGCCCCAGTATTTGATTTCTTCCTCTCCATCCTCTAATAAGTTCACTATTTTCACGGAGCTGGGTTCCTTGAACAGGTCTATTTCTCCCTTGGTCCACTCACCCTTTGTTTCAAATAGTCTCATTACCACCTCATTGGTATCTTCTGCTTTCTTCAAAGCAACTAGGATAAGATTCTCCGGCTTAACTTCTACGAAGGAAAACTGAGAGGGAAGGGCTCTAATTCTTTTGCGCCTTTCAACTGGCAACTGGAAGCTAATTAAGCCATTATTAAACTCGTAAGCTGGCTTGAAAGCATTGGCTTCTTTCCAACTCTTTTCATGGGGGAAAAGCGAATACTCAAAAGAATAGGTCTTAAATTCCTGAGCATCTGGCGTCGGAATAGCCGGTCCAGTTTCTCCATCTGAGGAAAGCATCAGCACGCTCCGCAACAAAGTTATATAGAGCTCCCCATCCCTCACCTCATGAGCAGGCAGACCCTTATTAATAAGGGTCACCCCCTTTTCTCCATCTGAATAGTCAATCCAATTCAACGCCGGGTAGATGCCGCAGGGTCTTTCCAACCACTCGTCCTCAGGATAAAAGTAGTATTGATTTACAGGGCGACTCACCACACCAAATTGAGTTTCAGATTGATACTGAGAAGAGTTTATCTCAGTGGAGAATTTGGCCCTTATTCGTACCTGAGGGTGGCGATTGCTAATAGTGGTTAACAAATCAATTCGAGGTACATCTTGGTAGATAGTGATTTTCTTGGTAAAGGAAAGAAATTTGTGTCTCCACAGAAGGGGTGGGTACTTATCTACGAGCCGATAAGGCCACCTCAGAGAAAAATAGTCACCTTCAATATCAATCACACTCCTGAGCGGGGTTTTGTTCACCTTGAAGCGCTTTATTGCGAATTTACCGTATTTTATCCCTTCGTCTCTTTCCGTCTTAAAAGCCTGTTCTAAGTTCTGGCGATGATAATAGAGGTCCCCTGTCTCCTCTTCCAAAACTAATTCATTCCCTTTAACTATGAGCTTTCCTCCCTGAAAGACCTCAATAAGTCCGTTGGATGGGTCGAGCTTAACCTGGAAGAACTGATTTTGAATAGTGTTGCCGCTGATGCTGATCTTCGGGACAGTGTAGCCCCGCGGGTTTCTCCTTAAGACTCTATAAGTCCGATATCCCAAAGCAGGCACAGTAGCGACAAACCCAAGCTTGACGGTTTGATAGGAATCATCCGCATAGCGGGTGAATTCTAGGACTTCTACCTCTACCTCCTCTTTGCCACTTTTCAGCCCTTCAATCCTCTTAATTTTCCCTTTCCGAAATCGTAGATCTACTTCAACCCAGTCCTTTGCCTCCCAGGAGAGAGGATTAAATACAATAATATCTTCCCGATTTTGCAAGTTTCTGGAGATGAGCCAGAGTAAATTGTTAAGGGTTCGAGGCAGGTGATCTTGAAGATAGGCGAAATTATCCCTCGCTTCTCCATAGCATTCGTCTATTCCCGTCCCAGGCGCTACATCGTGAAAAGCCCCCCATAGAATCTTTTTCCAGCTGTCCTTAAACATGTCAAGGGGATAAGGAATCCCCAGCAACCAGGCAATGGTAGCCCATTTCTCGCAAGCTAGTATTAGGTTTTCGTGTCTTCTTAAGCTCTGTTTTACCCAGATGCGGCTAGAACAAACATTGGGGAAGACTTCGGAATACCTGCCCGAGTAAAGTTCACCTTGTCTCACTTCTAGGTTTTTGGCTTCTTTCTCCAGGGCTTGAAAAAAATCGAATGCCCTGGCAATTTCCATTTCCGAGTCTTGGTGAGTCCTATTCCACTTTTTCACCGCTCTACTGGTTTCAGGCTGAGGAAGAGTGACGCCGCTTCCGGAGGGCATCAAGATATGCTGAGTAGTAGCCCTTTCTTTAAGCGTGTCGAAGCTTTCTTCCAATGCATTGAGATCAAGCCCAGCTCGGTAGCCAAGAGGCATCCAATGGGCCAGGATCCTAGTCCCATCTAGCCCCTGCCACCAGAATTCAGACGGTTTATCTCTATCCACTCCCCGTCGGAAGGCAAAATACTTGTACCCTGATTTTTTGTAGATTTGAGGGAGCTGTGCGTTGTAGCCGAAGCTGTCTGCAGCCCACATCACCTGGACATCCATCCCGAATTTCTGCTTTACGTACCTTTTCCCGAACAGTATTTCCCTGATCAAAGTCTCTCCATTAGGAATCACGGTGTCAGCCATCAAGTATTCGCCATCGGCAATTTCAATTTTCCCCTTCTTAATAAGCTCCGCAATTTTTTTGAAAAGGAGGGGGTTTCTTCTTTCTACTTCTTCTAGTAAAGCCGTCTGCTCAATCAGAAATCGATAATCTGATCTTTCCATCAATTCTACAGCCTGCCTCAAAATCAGGTCGATATTAATATAAAAGTAATCTTCCTTAGTGAAAACCCAAACAGCATCATAATGGGTATGAGGCACAAAATAGATCCTGTACATTTTAATCTCCTTTCACCGCTCCAGTGATTGTTAATCGCCTTCACTTTCATGCCAGGTGTTAACTCCAGAACTCTCGTTAATATTATACGATGATTCTCGGCCGACTGCGAGCTTTTCAGCTGACGACAAACGCTACAAAAACCAAGACTCCTACTATCAATAAATGCGAAGGCTACTGCAATTTTTGAGAAGATTGCCACATGCCAATAAACATAGATGACTACCAGGGCGCATGCCCATACCATGGGATGAATTTTATCAGCCGACTTTCAGCAACGAAGATATAGAGAATCTAGCTTTGGCAACTCTCCTTTACCAGGACTATGAAAGGCGGGCAAAATAAAGTACAGCCGCAACCAGAAACACTGACGGCACTGTTTACTGTGCCAATAACTCAATTACATGGACACACTTCCCATAAACAACTGAAATGAATTTGTAAGGGGGCAGGAGTTTATCTTCCACCAAGAGCTGGCTATCACTGTTCCAGGAGAAGCAGTGGCAATGGCACTGGCTGAAACTGAACCTTAAGATGCTTCAGTAGCCAACCTTATGAGATAGGCAAAACCACGAAGCATGTATGCCAGATACAGATAAGCTTTGACAGAAGTGAGCGATAAGAAAATACTGGAAAACATCTCTTCCTGAAGCTATGGGAATAAATAGTTCCATATCTGATTGAACTCAATTCTAGCTATAGAAGTCCAACTCCATTGTTTAATAACACATAATAGTATACCACCACTCCCACAAAGATGAGGCTGTCGAAGCGGTCAAGAACACCACCATGGCCAGGTAACAAATTGCCCGACTCCTTCAATCCCATATTACGCTTAAGCAAAGATTCTACCAGATCACCAAGCTGAGCAAAGAAGCTAACCAGACAACCAAGGAGCGCGACCTGCCAGTATTCCAAGGGTGAAGAAGAAAAAAGGATGGGAATCCTGGATATTGCCGCGGATGCCATAACAGCACTTAGTAGTCCACCTATGGCTCCTTCCCAGGTTTTACCCGGGCTTATATTAGAGGCTAGCTTATGTTTACCCCATTTAGTCCCGATAAAAAAGGCACCTGTGTCATTGGCAAATGTGGTGAACATAGCCAGGTAGACCCAACTCCTTCCATACTCCAAATGTAAATCAATCCAGTAGCTGAGCATCCACCCCACGTAAATAACACCAGCCACCATCCATGCCCAGTTATGAAATGCTTTTTCTTGCGGTGAATGGAACAATAGCCAGATCAAAGAAATTACCACGGCAACCGCCATAACTACAGGTAATAGATTTGTGCTTCTGTAGTGGGGACTCAGGGCAAGTGCTAATGTCCACAGAAGGCCAAAATAAGTTAGAGGACATCTCTTGTTGAATTCAGCACTCATGTGGAAAAACTCAAAGGCGCCTATTAACACCACAGCCGCTATAAGAAGGCTAAACCAGGGGACACCAAACCAAATGAGTAAAATAAGAAAAGGTATAATTAAAACAGCAGTGATAACTCTTTGCTTACGCATCAGCCTATTTTAACAGCTTTTGAGCTGCTATAGGCTTAATATTTTGTTGAGGAGTATTTACTGGCCACAGAAAAATCAGAATATTTAAGTCCTGTGCGAGTTTCGAGGTTATATTTCCCTTACTTCCTTTTCCTTGTTCTGGCCTATCTCAGTTACCTTACCTACGAAACTATCGCTAATCTCATCGACTTGCTTAATAGCAGTTTTAAGCTCATCCTGTGATATTTCCTTGTTCTTCTCCATCATCCTTAACGTTCCAATACAATCCCGTCTTATATTGCGTAATACCACGCGTCGTTCCTCCACCTTTTTAGACACCAACTTTGCCAACTCCATACGACGTTCCTCACTAAGGGGAGGAATGACCATTCGAATCGCATTAGCATCACTCAAAGGATTAATGCCAACATTAGATCTAAGAATGGCTTTCTCAATGCTAAGCAACGAATTGCGTTCCCAGGATTGAATAATAATTAAATTAGCTTCAGGTGTAGATATTGCTGCAATCTGGTGAAGGGGGACAGACATACCATGATAGTCAACCATGATATTCTCAACTATAGCTGGGTTAGCTCGCCCAGTGCGGACAGCAGCTAATTCTCGGCTCAAACCATCAACTGCTTCCTGCATCTTTGAGCTCAGCTGGAGGAGTGCTCTATCTATCATGATCGATTTTACTGGTAATGGCAAGAATGTTAATAGTTAGCAACCAAGTTCAAACCTGGCAAACCTTCGTACTTTTATGTTCTCGCCTACTTTAGCTATTGTCTCAGCAACAATCTCCCCCACCGTCTTATCAGGCTCTTTAATAAAAGGCTGGAGAAGAAGGCAAACTTCTTGAGGATCTAATTCGGCATCTGCCGGGATTTCTTCAGCGGTGACAAACTGGGGGGATGCAGCAGTTACTTGCATAGCTAAGTCATGAGCAAGCTGCGTAAATTCATCAGTGCGGGCTACAAAGTCGGTTTCACAATTTAGCTCCACTAACGCACCTACCTGCCCAGTATGATGAACATAGGCTTCAATTACTCCGCCAGTTGCAATACGCCCCGCTTTCTTTTCAGCGACTGTCAACCCACGCCGCCTTAAGGACTCAACCGCCTTTACTACATCTCCGCCTGCTTCCAGCAGAGCATCCTTACACTCAAGTACACCAGCCTTAGTTACCTCCCTTACCTCTTTGATTGCCTCAGTTGATACTTCCACTGCCTAGCTCTCCTCAGGGTTAAATGTGTAAGAACCCAAAATTTCGATAGGCTCTTCAGACTCCACGGAGGTTAACTCAGCGGTCTCCGCTCCCTCGGAAGGCTGTGCTGTTTTACCTTCAACTATGGCATCAGCTATTTTGCTACAAATCAGCTTGATTGCTTTGATGGCGTCGTCATTAGCAGGAATAGGGTAATCAATATTATCAGGGTTACAATTACTATCTACAACGGCTATTATAGGGACCCCCTTTTTCCTAGCCTCAGCAAAGGCAATTTTATCCTTGATAGGGTCAGCAATAAAGAGAGCACCAGGCAGGGAAGTCATCTCCTTGAAACCACCCATTTGTTCATTCAACCGCTGAATTTCTTTTTCTAACCTCACCTTCTCTTTCTTAGTTAAATAATCAAGCTCGCCTTTCTCCTTTCTGTCTTCTAATCGAACCAGATAATCAACCCGCGCTTGTATGGTAACAAAGTTAGTTAGCATCCCACCCAGCCACCTCTGAGTGACATAATATGCTCCACATCTTTTAGCTTCTTCTTCTATTACCTGCTGAGCTTGTTTCTTAGTGCCTACAAAAAGGATAGCCTGTCCACTTGCCGCTAAGTCTCGGGCAAAGGAGCATGCTCTCTCTAACATGGTAACTGTCTGCTCTAAGTCGATGATATGTATTCCATTGCGCTGGGTAAAGATATACTTCTTCATCTTGGGGTGCCAATAGCTGGTGTGATGACCAAAGTGAGCACCCGCCTCTAGGAGTTCTTTTACCGATGGATTCTCCACTATTCTCCTGACTTACTAATTAGTAAAACGGATGTAATGTAACATAGTTAGTACAAACAGTGCAACTATCTGCTGAATGTTTGTCAAGACTCTTTAGAAATGTCCTCTACTTTAACTCATTAGAAATGTCCTCTGGTGACCTCACACCGGTAATGTCTGGCTGATGCGTTTATTTTGGA
>CAZILT010000147.1:0-1653 GCA_964540185.1 uncultured Dehalococcoidales bacterium | reverse complement strand
TAGCTGGAGTGGCGAAATTAGGAAATTTATCGTTAATAGAAAACCACCTGATAAAGACATCTTCCTTACACCTGAAGATGTACTTGAAGCAACAGATACCAAGATAAAGCTGAATATCGCCTTTGATGAATCCAGCGAAAATATGTAACCTGCCAAACATGCTACGAAGTAAAGCGTAGCCAGTGTATACAGAACCATACTGATTACTAGTGAGGCAGACTCAGGGGAAGAACTGAGATTCCTGCCGGGCTGGATCGTAGATTTGTATTGACTGTAGACACCGAATTGCATGTTGATGAGGTAGTGGCGTGCGAGGGGTTGAATGTGCTCCTTGTTGGCATTGAGTATTTTAATATCCTTGAGAGGGCGACGGTGTGGATTGCTGTGATATGAGGGATAGACATGCTTTGCTTGTGTCATAGGTTGCGAAAATACCCACCAGGGCTGCCCAGCGCTCCAGCGTGAAAATTTGAGACTAGTTAAGACAACATCAATGGGAAAGAAAGGAAGAAGTAAGGAATTAGCGCAAAAAGGATATAAAAAGGGTTCCAAGCGGATTTATAATAGAGTATACGCATAGTGTTACAATCACGGGAGGGAGAGAAGTTGATAACTCTGAAAGATTCGATAGAAGTTGAAGCGACACCAGAAAAAGTATTTGAGTGGCTTGTCCAGCGTATGAAAGATAAGGAATCTTATCAAGCTTGGCATCCTGACCATGTAGACGTTCGCTGGATTAAGGGTTGAACCATTACAGGAAGGCTCAATCCTTTATGCTGATGAGTATCTTCACGGGGACCTGCATAAACTTAAATTTCGTATCACTAAGATAGTCCCAAACAGAGTGATTGAATGTAGGTCCTTATTTCCATTGTCAATTTTATCTCCGGGTAACACATTTCTTATAGAGCCAAAGAGGGAAAACAGCTGCGTTCACCGCCATGGGGAGTCTAAGACTACCAATTTGGCTATTTAAAAAACTGCATAAGAAACATAAAAACAAAATTGAGGCTACAAAACAACATATGAAAGAAGAAGGTGAGAACCTCAACAGGGCACTGGAGAAAGGGAGGTATTAGTCTATAAACAGCATTTGTTCAGTAGGTCACTAAGGCTAGCAAAAGCTCGATTTGTTCAGTAGGGCACAGCAGCCTGTTTTGTGCGGGCTGGGTTGTTAGGTAACAATTCTGACGATTGTTAAGTTAGCCCTATTCTTACGAATTAGCAGAATGGGGAGAAGGTCAAGGCTTGTTATGGGTGCTATACTATAGGCAAATTACATTATAGTTTCGGAGGTAAGTACAATGGATTACTATAGTGACAAGACGGAGCAACTAAAGATTTTACCAAATTCTTACTTCCTCTTATTCGTTACAGCTAAAGTTCTCGGTGGGGTAGGCATAGGTGTACTGTTGGCAAATTGGCTGTCCACTTGGACGTGGTGGATTTTTATGATTATTGCTTGCATAATAGCCATTCCCGTTGTCTACAAGCTTTTGGGCAGGTAACAAACTACTAGAAATAAGCGGCAACGAGTGGATTTGAACCGCTGACTCCTTAATCCGTGGATTGGCTAAAAATGTATGGGGAATAATGCAATTTCAGGGCGGTAGTGATGTTTTGGAGGCAAAAGTTTAGCCGACTGGAGACTTC
>CAZILT010000146.1:0-3965 GCA_964540185.1 uncultured Dehalococcoidales bacterium | reverse complement strand
GGTTATGGTGCAAGAGCATTTGGACGGGTCAATCCACATGGTCTACAGGAATAGGGAGATCCTGTTCACAGAAATCAATGAGCTGCCCCGGAAGCCCATAGTTACTCAGCAAAAGCAACAAAGCTCTGAACCAAAAAAAATACGTCCCTCCTCCGGATCATCCCTGGAGAAGATACAGCTTCCAAAATAAACGCATCAGCCAGGCATTACCGGTGTGAGGTCACCAGAGGACATTTCTAATGAGTTAAAGTAGAGGACATTTCTAAAGAGTCTTGACAAACAGGTGCAAAAAACTAGCTTTCGACCTAAGTGTGTGTTAAAATAAGTGAAAATCGTTGCTCTCATTGAAGTGCTTGGATAAGATTCACTCTCGGAGGTATATATGATTTACTGGGTTCAGCTACTCCATTTCTATCAGCCCCCGACTCAGATACCGTCAGTGCTGAAAAAGATATGTGATGAATCATACCGCCCTTTGCTCCAGGTCTTTGAGGAATATCCCAACGCCAGGGTGACCATAAACCTCAATGGGGCCCTGACCGATATGCTTATAGATTGTGGCCATCAAGATGTTGTCGAGCGCCTCAGAGGCCTTGCTGAAAGGGGCCAGATTGAATTCACCGGAACTGGCAAATATCACCCCATTCTCCCCTTGATACCCAGGGGCGAGGTGAAGAGACAGATAGACTTGAACACGCACACCAATCGTCGCTTTTTTGGTAAGGCATACGCACCCCAAGGATTCTTTCCCCCAGAGCTGTGCTACAGCCCAGATATTCTGCAGCCTATTATCAAGTCAGGGTATCGCTGGATTATTCTGAGTGGTATTGCCTGCCCTGTGGACTGGCCTATGGATGTTATATACAAAGTGGAGTGTGATGGCCAGAACCTGATGCTCTTCTTCCGTGATGATGTGCTCAGTAACAGGATAAGCTTTCAGGACATGGAAGCCAGGGCATTCATCGCTCATTTGGAGAAGTGGCGGGGTAACCGAGAGAATATTTATGTGGTCACAGCTATGGATGCCGAAACTTATGGCCACCACATACAGGGTTGGGAGAGGACATTTCTGGCCAAGGTTTACGAGGAGCTGGAATCACCTGCAGAGCCCCTTGAAGAGGTTAAGCAAGCCAAGGTATTAGCTAGACAACACACCTCGTTTTTGACCAATGGTGAGGCTGCTGCCAAGATACAAATGGTCACCATCAGCGAACTTCTTGGTATCTTTCCCCAGGGGCAAGCGATAGAGCCCAGGCCATCCTCCTGGAGCACGACTGACGATGACATGAAGGCTGGCAATTATTATCCCTTGTGGCAAGATAGCAACAATGAGGTACACCGTCTTCAGTGGGAACATCTGAATATATGCATTGAACTAGTGAACAAGGCGCAGGAGTGCGCTGATAATGAAGAAAGCAAGCACTCTGTTGCTATAGCCCGGGGACTTCTAGATCGAGCTGAACATAGCTGCCAGATGTGGTGGGCCAGCAAACATCCTATGTGGGATATTAACCTCATCCACATGGGATTGCTCGATCAACTCCGAACTGTGGTTAACGCTTACCGCGCTATAAACAAGAGCGGAGCCAGCGAAGAGACCAAGCGAGAATACTATTACCGCATTGTTGCTGCCAGGGATATTAGAAACAAACTGGAAGACAGGCTCTTTGTGCAATAGCAGCAGGAGTATAGAGCTATGTACTGGAGTAATTTCCTTCACATCTATCAACCACCAACACAGACCGAGGAAATAGTCCGCAAGGTCACCGAGGAAAGCTATCGGCCATTGGTGCGTACCTTGATGGAAGCACCTGACGGCAAAATCACCCTCAATGTAAATGCTGTTCTCACAGAGCAGCTTGTCAGATATGGACTTGACGATGTGATTCAAGGTCTTCGTGAATTAGCTGAGCGGGGCCAGATCGAGTTCACCGGAAGTGCCATGTATCATCCTATCCTGCCTCTCATTCCCAGAGAGGAAGTTATCAGGCAAATCAAGCTCAATAACGATGTCAATCAGCATTATCTAGGGGAGGTCTACAATCCCGCAGGGTTTTTTCCCCCTGAGATGTGCTACAGTTACGAGGTGGCCCAGATTGTAGCCGAACTCGGCTTTCGCTGGATAATTGTAGATGAAATTGCTTTTAACGGAAAGATCGGCTGCGCTAAATATGACCGACTTTATAAGATAAAGGGACTTGGGGATTTTCTGGTATTTTTCAAGGAGCGCCCTTTTAGTGCTGGTATTACCTATGGGATGTACCCCTCAGCAGAGCCCTTTCTGAACAAACTGACAGGTAGGTTGGAAGAGCATGATTACCTTCTCACCGGCACAGATGGCGAAGTCTATGGACACCATCGTCCAGGGCAAGAAAAGCTACTCTCTGAGGTCTTTGCCCGGCGAACCCCCGAGACTTGCACCATCTCGGAACTTATCGAGAGCTTCAATCGAGTGGAGAGGGTGAATCCACTTCCGTCTTCCTGGAGTACCTGGGAAGACGAAATGGCGCAGGGCATACCTTATCCTCAGTGGCAGTATCCAGGACACGAGCTGCATCAACTACAATGGCAGTTGACTAATTTTATATTGCGCGCTGTCAAGGAGGCACCAGAAGAAGCGCCTGGATTTCCTGAGGCATGTAGATTTCTGGACAAAGGACTGCATAGCTGTCAATACTGGTGGGCCAGTTGTCGACCGTGGTGGAGTGTGGAAATGATTGAGTGGGGTGCCCAGGAACTATACCAGGCTGTTGAGTCGCTGGGAGATTCTATTGACAAGAAAAGGAGAGAGGAAGCCAGCAGGCTATTTCAAGCAGTGGTGAGCAAGGCGAGAGAATGGCAAAAATCAGGTGAAGCCCGGCAGCTAAAGCAGAAGTACAAAGATGAACACCCTGAGGTGTCCACTGAACTAACCTTCGGGAATTGAGGGTGGGACTATTATGAAGCGTGCTTACGTTATCCTTGCTTTCCACGCCCATGAGCCGTTGTGGGACTTGCCCAATGAACTTATTGCCCTGGTAGATGACCCCGAAATCCGCGATGCTATTCGGGGGGAGAACTATATCCTGAAAAGGGCGAGAGAGGAGCGTGATATATACGCCCACCTGGTACGAATGGCAGAATCATTAGGGGCCGCGGTAGCTCTGGATGTCACCAACGAGCTTCTGGTTCAGTTGGCCTGGTATGTCCCAGAAAGTTTCCAGAGCTTAGCCACAGCCTACAAAAACGGCACTATATATCCCTTGTACACCCATGCCCATCATACCCATGCTTGCTTACTTACCCCTGATGAGATAGCCGATGAACTCCGCCTTAATGCAGAACTACTCCATAAAGTAATGGGGGTCCCTGAGCCCAGGCATCGTGGCGCATTTCCCACCGAAGGGTCTGTGGATGCAGCCAAGCTGGCTGCATATAAAGATAGCGGCATGGAATACATCGTTTTTCCTCACCTGAGCGGTCGTGAGTCGCATTTCACTGTGGACGGTGAAGGTGATATCCAACATCGCGCCTTTATAGTAGGGCCTGATATGGTGGCACTCCCCCGCCATTTTCCGGTTTCTCAATACATCTGGCGACCGATAACTCGTTATGACCCTGAAGGTGTACGAAATCAGGGGTATATTCTGGGGAGATACTGGGTCTTTGCCCAAGAATATCGCCAACGATCCTATGTTTCCTTCCCCATATCCTGGGAGGAGGCGGTAGCTGAATATACTGCAGTACTGGAAAAAGCACTGAATGAGTTGCCTGACCAGGGGTTAATCCTCTACATCCAGGATCTGGAGCTTATGGACTTTGGTGATGTTGCCCTGCAGATAATGGAACAGGCCTGGAAAGATGTTATCAGCAAAAACATCGCCGAGGTGCGTTTGGTGACCCCTGATGACTACCTGGAAAGTTTAGGCGATACGGTGAAACTGCCCCGGGTCCGCTTCCACCAGGTCTCCTGGGCTCCTGAAATA
>CAZILT010000145.1:0-3367 GCA_964540185.1 uncultured Dehalococcoidales bacterium | reverse complement strand
AGCTATTCCAGAGTAGGTATACCCTGCTCAAGGGAGCTGAGAGGCTCGCTGATTGGGAGAAGGAGAGGCTAAGTCAGCTATTCTGCCTCTACCCTGAATTGAAGAGGGCATGGATGTTTAAAGAAAGCCTTAGGGTGTGGTATAGGGGAACGGATAGGAGTGGAGCCGAAGAAAGGTTAGGAATACTGGAGGAGATGATAGCCAATGACTCTCTACCTGAGTTCAAGGAACTCCTGCATACATTGGCTAATTGGAGAGAGGAGATACTGAACTATTTTGCTTATCGCATAACCAATGGGTTTGTGGAGGGTAAGAACAACAGAATCAAAACTATAAAGAGGATGGCTTATGGCTACCGTAATATGGATAACTTCCAGTTGAGAATATTGGCAGCTAACCAGGGCTACAAGATCTAACTTTCACACTTATTGACGTAGAACCTGTCAAATCGAGGTCTTGACAAATGGTGTTTTACTTTAGTAAAATAATCGGGAAATAAAGCACGGTCATGATAAAGATAGTAAACACCAGAGTGGGGGACGATGTATATAGCGAGTTAAAGCATTGCTGCCAGTTTCTTAATGTCAGCACATTATCGGCACTCATCCTCCCCACTATTAACGAGTGCGGAAAGTTGGCCAAGCTGATGAAGAACAGAGAGCTGACGAAGGAGCAGGTGCCAGAGGTATTCCGAAGGTCAAGGGCGTTAAGAATACTCTTTGAGCAGGATACTCCTGAAGAGATGAGGAAATTGGGAGATTTATTCAGAGAGATAACTTATGAGCTGATAAGGGTGAGTATGGGGGAGAAGGGCTCAAATAATCTGCTGTCTAGGATATATTTGCAAGCGAGGACAAGGTTCATTAATGTCAAAGTCGATGAAGACATTTACGGGGATTTAAAGAGGCTCTGCACGATTTGCTACCCATCTGTATCGGATTTTCTCTATTGTGAGATACGCTCCTGGTGTGCTGCGATATGCATAGTGGAGGAAAAGGGATTTGTTGAGAACCAGTCAGCGCGGAAGGTGCCAGTAGCCGAGATGGTGAAATTGAGCCTGAGTTTTCCCACCTGTGAAGGGAAAAGAGATTTTGGCGAAAGGGTATGGAGCTGGGCATATAAGTTAGCGGAGATCGGAGATGAGGCATTTAACTTGGGAAATAAAAAGGGGTGGGGCTATGCCGGTATATGAGTATCAATGCACTGAGCGTGGCGAGAGGTTTGAGGTGTGGCAGTTGTTCGGGGAGGACGGCTCTAGTCTAGGTCTTGCTGAAAAACAGCCTTAATAACTATGAGTGATTATGACTTGGTCATCATCGGTGGCGGGCCTGCCGGACTTACTGCCGGCTTGTACGCCACACGGGCAGGTCTCAAGAGTCTCTTGCTGGAATGCGGTATTTTCGGGGGACAAATAGTGAATGCCCGGCTGGTGGAAAACTACCTGGGGTTCCCTGAGGGCATTTCGGGAATGGAACTGGGCGAGTTTATGCGCCGACAGGCGACTAAATATGGCCTTGAAACTCTCACCACTGAGGTAACTAGAGTGAGGGCAGGAAACTCCTATCAAGTCTCTACCACTGGAGGCAACATTCAAACGAAGGCAATTATCATTGCTACTGGCTCCGGGTACCGCAAGCTGCATGTCGCTGGCGAAGAAAGACTCTCGGGACACGGCGTCTCTTATTGTGCTACCTGTGATGGTTTCTTTTTCCGCGACCGGGAGGTAGCCGTAGTAGGCGGTGGTGACACCGCCATTACTGACGCTCTGGAACTGGCTCAACACTGCCGCAAGGTCTACATTATACACCGGCGAGACCAGTTACGGGCCACCAAAGTACTGCAAGAGAAAGCCTTCTCTCAGCCAAAGATTGAGATGGTCTGGAACACAGTGGTGCACGAGATTGTAGGAGACAAGATAGTGAGAAGTGTCTACTTACGAAACGTTAAGACAGGGCAAACATCAGACTTAGAGGTAGACGGCGTATTTGTTGCCGTGGGGCTTAAGCCCAATAGCCGGGCCTTCTCTCAGTTAGTAACGCTGAACGAATCGGGGTTCGTTATTACTGACGAACTGATGAGAACTTCGGTACCAGGCATCTTTGCCGCTGGGGATGTCAGACACAACTCCTTTCGTCAGGTGATAACCGCGGCTGGAGATGGAGCCACTGCAGCCAGCTCAGCATTCAAATATCTTTATGAGTAAGCAAGAAGTGCAAGGACTCGGAGGTAAATATGTGTTTAAGTAACGTGTTCTACATTGATTCCAATGGTCAGCAGCAAGAAGTAATGCTCGATGTGGCTCAGATGGAAGCCCATAATAATGGATTCCTGCTCACTGGGCTGTTGGGAGAGCAAAAATTTGTCCAGGGCGAAGTAAGAACTATTGACTTTGTGGATAAGCACTCAGTAGTGCTTGGGGTAAACATAATAAAGCATGAGAAGGTGGGCCGTGCCAGCTTCTAGGCAACCACGGATAATAATTTTCACCGGGGCTACATGTCCGTGGTGCAACAGGGTTAAACAGTACCTGAGGGAGAAAAGGTTCAGGTTTCGGGAGGTGGATGTTGAGAGAGACCGGGATGGGGCCAGGGAATTGCAACGCAGGAATATAATGGGTGTGCCAGTTGTCCTGATTGGAAGCCAGACCATAGTGGGCTTTGATAAGGCAAATATCGATAAATTACTAGGAATCAAAAAATAGGAAAGGGGGAATCAAAGATGCAAATAAAGCCTTTTGAGGACCGGGTGTTGGTTGAGCCCGAAGAAATCGAGGAAAGCAAGACCAAGAGCGGAATAATTATCCCTGACTCGGCGAAGGAAAAGCCAAGAACAGGCAAAGTTATAGAGGTAGGGACGGATGAAGAGCTCGCCGAGAATATAAAGGTGGGGGATAAAATAGTCTTTGCTAAATTCACCGGTGATGAGCTCGAATTTCAAGGCAAGAAATACTTGATAGTTTCCAGAGGTGATATTCTCGCTGTGATTAAGTAATCCCGCTTCAGAGGCAAGAACAGCTTTGGAGTGCCAAGTTAGGCTGGGGAGGAAGGATTAGAGTACAAAGCTAGCGTGTAGTCCTTAAAATACCTTTCACTAAAGCTGTCATTCTGAGCACAGCGAAGAATCTAGAGACCCTTCGCTAGGGCCTCAGGGTGTCATGTTAAACTTAACACTTGTTTAATTAAACCTATTTATAAGACTAGACACTAGGAGGCATAATGGCTAAGAATATCTCTGAGGAGGATGTTCATCAGGCAATAGGACAGGTGATGCCTTAATCCGTGGATTGGCTAAAAATGTATGGGGAATAATGCAATTTCAGGGCGGTAGTGATGTTTTGGAGGCAAAAGTTTAGCCGACTGGAGACTTC
>CAZILT010000144.1:0-3901 GCA_964540185.1 uncultured Dehalococcoidales bacterium | reverse complement strand
TAGTTATAGTTTCAAGGCCACTTGTCTCAGGCAGGGCAAACATTAAGTTCATATTCTGGACAGCCTGTCCTGCTCCACCTTTAACCAGATTATCAAGACAGCTAATAACTATAAGCCTCCCTGTCCTTGAATCGATGGTAGGGTAAATGAAGCAGAAGTTATTTCCCCAAGCATGTTTGGTTTGGGGTGGCTGGCTCGTTATGCGAATAAAGGGAGCATTTTGGTAAAATTCCTGATAGAGCAGATACAGCTCTTCTTTAGCCTTAGCGCCTCCAGATTGTTTATCATCCTTTAACGTAGCATAGCAGGAGCTTAATATGCCTCGCGTCATCGGTACCAGGTGGGGCACGAAGGTTATCGAGAGGCGGAGCTCAGGATTTAGCCTTTGTAACTCTTGCTCTATTTCAGCTAGGTGGCGATGCCCCTCAATGGAGTAGGCATATGTATTCTCGTTGGCTTCTGAATAGTGGGTAGCCAGGCTCAGGGTCCTGCCGGCGCCGGAAACACCTGATTTGCTATCGATTATTATATCTGGATAAATAAGCCCCTGCTTAACCGCTGGTGCTAATGCCAGAATAGCACCGGTGCTATAGCAACCAGGATTTGCTACCAGAGAAGCTGCGGTAATCTCAGCTCGATGCAGTTCGGGTAAACCATAAATAGCTTTATCCAGTAGCTCAGGTGCCGGGTGATTAAATTCATACCATTTGGGGTATTCATCGGCGTTCTTTAGCCTGAAATCTGCACTGACATCAATAACTTTGATGCCTTTTTCTAATAAAGATGGCACTATAGCTACACTGGTTTTGTGCGGCATCGCTGAGAAGGCAACATCGATGTTATTACCAAGCTCGGGTTTTATTAAATGGCCGGTATCGCTAAGATGTGGGAAGATGTCCCCCAGCTTTTGGCCTGCAGCACTTCGTCCGGTAACCGTTTTGAGCTCTACTTGAGGGTGTTGATAAAGCAAGCGAGCTAGCTCAGCGCCAATATATCCTGTGACATTTATTATGCCTGCTGTTATCTTTGCCATTAAAAGTCTCTCACATTATACTATATAAAAGGCAACGGTCAATAAGCTAAAGCTGGATTAAAAGGCGGGGTTAGTATAACACTGAGAATATTTGACCGTGCGATGAAACTACTGTAATCTTACTACTTAATTTTTACCAGGAGGACAATATTATGCCTAAGATTTATTTTATAGATGTTACCAACCGTGATGGCGTTCAAACTGCCAATCTTGGCCTATCCAAGTTAGAGAAGACCATGATAAATATTTATCTCAATAAGATGGGCATATTCCAGTCCGAGTTTGGTTTCCCTACTACAAAGCATGAAACACTTTACCTTCAGGCTAATTTGGAACTGGCTAAAATGGGTGTTCTTAAACCTATGCGATTAGAGGGATGGATAAGGGCAACTATTGCTGATGTAGAAACTGCTTTCAGACTTGTCCCTAATATCAGGCATCTTAATATATCTATCTCAACATCAAGCCAGATGATCAACGGCAAATTCAAAGGGACTAAGAATAAGGATGACGTCTTAAATATGATGGTTGATGCTGTGGATGCTGCTCGGTCATATGGAGCTAAGAGCATAGGCGTAAATGCAGAGGATGCCTCCCGAACTGATATAGACTTCTTAATCAAATTTGGCCTGGCAGCTAAGAAACATGGAACTCACCGGCTCAGGTATTGTGATACCCTTGGTTATGATAATCCTTTTACCATCTACGAAAACGTCAAGACCCTGGCTGAGAATGTGGGCATCCCTCTTGAAATGCACTGCCATGGTGACCTCGGGATGGCTGTGTCCAACTCCCTCGCTGGGGCTAAAGGGGCTCTGGATGGTGGTCAGGATGCCTATATCAATACCACTATCAATGGGATTGGAGAAAGGGCTGGCAATGCTGACCTTGTGGCTACAGTCCTGGCTCTTACTAAATCTAAGGGTTTCGCTGAAAAATATCCGCTGGGAAAGCCAATCGACCTGACAAAGTCGTGGAGGATAGCTAAATTCGCCAGCTACGCCTTTGGGGTTCCTATTCCCATAAACCAGCCTGGCGTTGGTGCTAACGCCTTTGCCCATTCCTCTGGCATTCATGCTGATGGCGTCTTAAAGGATCCTGAGAACTACGAGTTGTATAGCTTTACTGAACTGGGCCGAGGTGAACCAGAACTTGTAGAGACCGGCAGGCTAATATGTTCAGGAGAGTACAGTGGTATAGCTGGTTTCAGGCACGTTATGGGTAAGGTAAAGGTATCGTTTAAGGATACTGAGGAAGCGCGTGAAGTCCTGGAACTGGTAAGGTATGCCAATGTTGAAGCCCAGAAGCCGCTTGTGGAGGATGAGTTGCTCTTCATTGCCAAATATCCCCAGATTGCCAGGAAGTTGTTGACACTAAAACCCTTTGAGGAGACCTAAAGCAATTTGCTGCGCCCGCGTTCTTATACCCGCCGGCGTTGGTACATCTGGATTGCCGCAGTCCTAGCTCATACGATAGGTTTCTTTCACCGGGCTGTCATGGCGCCGATGGCTGACCAGGTGATGGCCGATTTTGGCATTGGCGCCATGGTCTTTGGCGGGCTGGCCGCTGCTTATTTTTATATCTATGCCGGTATGCAGCTTCCCTCCGGCGCACTTGCCGATACCCTGAGGCCAAGGAAGACAATCACCATGGGACTTCTTATTTCGACCGCTGGCTCCATTACAATGGGTATTTCTCCCTCGTTTGCGGTCCTCTACGCTGGGCGGGTTCTATCCAGCTTTGGGGTCTCGATAATATGGCTGAGCGTCCTAAAGCTGGTTATGGTGTGGTTTGGTCAACACGAGGTGGCTACCATGATCGGCTTTTCCGCTACTGTTGCTACCCTCGGCCAGGTAGCTGCAGCCACTCTTTTGGCACTACTCATAATGTGGATGGGCTGGCGTATGTCGTTCATGTTCATTGGGGCTGTTAGTCTGGTTCTGGCTGCTGTGGGTGGGTTTATAATCAGGGATAGCCCGACTCAAGTCAGCCTGCCCTTGGGAGCACGTCCGGGCCAGCAAACTGTCAGGAGAACCAGCTCAGCTAATGACTGGGTGAGCCTGGCATCCAGATTCAAGCTCGTATTGCGTAATAGGTATCTCTGGCCTCCATGTCTGGTGGCACTGGGCACATATGGCGCTTATGCCACCGTGTTTCATAACTGGATGGTGGTTTATGTCATGCAATCCTATAATGTTGCGCGTGATTTCGCTGCCAACTTCATTCTGGTCGCCGCCATTGGCTTCAGGGTCGGTGCTCCCGCACTGGGCTTTCTTTCCGACCGTATATTGAAAAGGAGACGCCTTCCTGCAATTATCTTGGCGGGGCTGATATTGGGATGCTTGCTTCTTCTGGCCCTGTGGGGTGGCGGCAAACCACCTCTGGCTGTTCTCTACCCGCTGTGCTTCTTCATCGGGTTTGGCACGGGGGTAATGCCATTAACACTTGCTTGTGTCAGGGATGTGGTGCAGCCCTCGATTCAGGGCGTGGGGATGGGGCTGGTTAATATGGGTGCCTTCGCTATCGCCGCCATAATGCAGCCGGTGTTTGGTTACATCCTTGACTTAGGATGGCAGGGCCACATGCTGGGAGGCGCCCGTCTCTATCCGCTGGAGGCTTTTCAAAACGCTCTGCTGGCTTGCTGTGCCTTGGCCGGTGTGGGCCTCATTGGGGCGCTATTTGTCAGAGAGACTCATGCCAGTGAAATATATACTGCATAACACCCCAGGACTGACAATCAATCCGGCTATCTACAAGTTTGGTTGCCAGTATTAACATACATTCAGTTTTTTGCGGGTGTAACTCATCGGTAGAGTTGCACATCGGCACCGTGTAACTTCGACGGGTCGTGCATTATCCAGAAACATT
>CAZILT010000143.1:0-5302 GCA_964540185.1 uncultured Dehalococcoidales bacterium | reverse complement strand
ACTTCAGGTGCTCTCTCGATAGGCAGTTCAAAGCGAGTGCAGGCACGTGCGCCTTCGATGAACTCTTCGATAACATCCTTATCCTCTGGGGCAAGCTCCATCATGTGCTGCTTCAGGCGGTCAATGTTGGTGTACAGGATAAAAATCTTGCTGTCGGCGCCCTCGATGCGCATAAGCTCCTCTTGGTAAATCATGCGCCTCCCCTGTACCACGCCCAACTCTTCCCAGATATGATAAAAGTTGTTCGCTGGACTGGAACCAACTAACCAGTGCAGGCAGCCGTCAATGGTATATCCCTTGCGCTCCCAGGAGGTGCACAACCCGCCAGGCTCGTCTTGCATCTCAAATATCTGGGTGCGATAGCCGTTCATTTGTCCATAGCACCCGGCTGATAGTCCAGCGATACCAGCTCCAATGATGATTATTGACTTCTGTTCCACTTTATTATCCTTATTTTCCATGCAAATAGAATTATATCTTATCTGTGCTGTTAATATAACTATAAAACCGCCTTCACCACGTCATTGCGAGCGAAGCGTGGCAATAACATTATGGGTTCAATAGAGAGGAGATTGTTTCGGCTTTGCCTCACAATGACAAAATGACACTACGCATATAGCTCGACGGGCTGGATGTGCTTCTTATGGCCGTCGTAATCTACGCGGTATATTTGCAGGTCATCGGCAAATTCTCGAACCCAGCCATCGAGGGGAAAGTCGTCGGTTTCTTTTATCGAGAGGATATACTGGACATCATAAGTGGCAGCAAACTCCCTTACCAGGGAGATAAAGCGCTGCAGGTGTTTCTTGTCAAGGTTATTGGCAGCTTCATCTATGACAACAGGCAGCTTGAAATATCTTGCCAGTGCAGTGAGTGTTGCCAGACTGAAGAAGGACCTTTCTGCACCGCAGGGGTGGGTTATCTCCCTGTCCTTATAAGTGGTCTTGCTGAGCTGCAGGCTATCTCCACCCATTTCGATACAGGAATTTATCAAGCCCTCAGCTGTGAGTTTGTCGTTTATCTCAACTATGATTTCCTTTATTCCCTGTATAACTTCCTGCTCATCGAAAGCATTAGCCAGGATGGTATCGAAAGTCCTGTTAAGTCCATCCACTACTGCTGGCACATAGGCTAAATTGGTATGCTCAGCGTCGTTGCTTTCCCACTGGTTTCTTTTCTGCCTGGTGAGTTCAATCCAGACGCTTCTATATTGTGGTACGCCCCTTTCCATCTCAGCAAGCTGCCACAGTAGACTATCTATCTCGTGGGTATTAAACTCTCCTGCCTCTATACCCAGCTCCTTCGCTTTGCTCTGAATGACAAGTTGGAAATCCGACTTCTTACGGGACAGAATTTTTCTTATGGCTGGCAGAAATGGCTCTAAGTCCTCCTCGCGTTCTAATCCAGGTATCTCCACAGCCTCCTGGGTAAACAAAAGGAGCTTGTTGTGTATGTCCTTAACCAGGTTGGAAATCTTCTCCCTTTCCTCCCTTTCCCTTTCCAACAAGGTTGTGTGGTACCTGCTGAGGTCGGTGAGCAAAGGTGTGTATTCGCTATTAAAGAAGCCTTCGGCTCTATCCTTGTCCTCACATATGGTCTTTAGTCTTTCAATCCTTTTTCTCAAGGCCTCGGCATATTGCCTCTTAAGTTCTTCAGGTGCGTCGGGAATAGGTTCTGAGCTTAGTTTAGTGAAGGCGGGGTCCCTGTCCATCAGCTCTAAAGGAACCAGGCCGTGTACAGATTCTTCGCCGGGCTCAGAACCAATCTTGACCAGGTCAACTTTAACCCGTGGGCTTTCCGGAATGGCAATCTCCCTGGTCAATAGCCTCAGAACCTTCTCCTTGTCGCTTCTAATTCTGGCGGGATTATCAATAGTGAACTCAATTCCTTCCTCCTGAGCTAGAGACAGGACATTAGAGTGGCGAGCTTGGGTCTCCTTAAGTTTTTGATAAAGATTCATGGCACCTTTGTTCAGTTCGTCATCATAGAACTTACCTGGTTCTGGTGGCATGGGGCTGCCAAGCTTTATTCCTCCCAGTTCAGTTAATAGCAGGCTCAGGCGTTCCTTATCCTGCAAAATGTCCTTGATTCTTTGGAAACAGCCTCTAACCTGTTCATCTTTCTTGAGCAATACTTCTATATCCTCCGCCACCTTGGCACGGTTTCTCATCTCCTTTAGCCATTCCTTGAGCTCGCCCTTCTCGATGCTATCAATGTATCTTTTCAGTTCCTCAGCAACAGAGCCTATTTTATCTGCTGTCTTGCCAGGCTGGTATCTTTCAAATCTGCTCAAATCAACAGGTAATTCCCTCAGCTTTTTCTTTAAGTCGTCTATGAACGAATTGTAATCTCTTTCTATGTCGGTAACTTTTGCCTGTGCCTCTTCGTTCAGTCTTTCCACGCGCTGCTTGAAATCTTTAGCCAGCACCTTGGCATTACCAATCTCCTTAAACAGCTCCCGAATGACAGCATCGATGTTTTTCTCATTAAGGTGTTTGAAGCCCATAGCGCTATCAGGTGCGAAGAGAGCATCGAGCAACCCTGCCTTCAGTTCCTTGCCTATGGTTTTATTGAAATCGAGCTCCCGAAATCCATCAGCCTCTTTCTTCAGAATCTTGTTGTTATCCTTGTAGCGGTCAATTTCCCTGTGGATTTCAAGCTGCTCACCATTGTGCTCAAACTCTATGAATATCTTCCCCACACCATCGGCAGGAGCTATTTCCTTACTCGTAACCAGCTTCAATTCATCATACCCCGGGTTCCTCCTGGGCCTGACCACCTTGCTGAGGAAAGCATATCTGAGGGCATGAATTATATTGGACTTCCCTGCCTTGTTTTCGCCGTAGATGACGACAGCCTTTCCCTCCGGGAATTCGATAGAGCCCTCCAGTTCCATGGCATTTTCAAAAGCAACTTTACTTAGCTTCATAGTAACAGTTCATCTTGGCACAACTCTGAGGGAGTTCCTCGCTGCTGTCATTCTGAGTGTAGCGAAGAATCTCAGAGACCCTCCCCATTCGCTTCGCTGAGGGTCAGGGTGACATGAGGATGTCTGTACAGCCAGTTTCATTTCCGCTTACCTTTTCTTCCACAGTGGGTCTACTGTCTTGAGAAAGTCATTTAGATGTTCCTGAGATACGCCATAGTGAGGAGCTGATAATTCCAGGAGCCTTTGAAACAGAACCCGCCCAAGGTTGGTGTCTGTCCTCCGGGATAAATTATCCGCAGTGAAAATTTCATCGAACAACTTCTGAGCTAAATCTCTATCTGGCCAGGGCAGAGAGAGCAATACTTTTGTCTCCAGGTCAGACAGACTTATCATCTTGTCCAGTCCCTTCAATTCGGCATGCTTTGAAGGCTCTTTCCCTGGTTTGGTATCGATGTTCATGGTGTTTATTTCGGAATACTTATTGGTTTCCTTCTGAAGGGTATCCTTAAAGGTAACTCCCTGAGCAGAAACCCATATCCAGAGACTATCTTTGTCTTCCCTCTGCATTAACCTGGAATAAACCTGGTTAAGTCCGGTAACAACGTCGGCAGGGGTTTTCCCTTCAATCCGAATGTTAACTATGCTCTGTATAGGGGTATATCTGTGGAATGAAATCTGGCTGCTGTCCAACATCACATAGCCAAAGGCGGAATCTTTTATCTCCGGTCTGTCTAAATCGCCAGGCCAGTGGTATTTGAGAGTGAAATTACCTTTTAATTCTCGTGACGGAACCAGGGCCGGCAGGGAATAAAGATGGGGTATATCGAGTGGTCCCTGGGCATAATGATGCATGTGCCCATTGAACAAAAGAGAGAAACTACTGCCTAGCTCCTGGAATAGCTCATTATTCAACCCAGGTATGTTATGCCAGGGTATGGTCTCATGCATGATGAGTATCTCCCCTCCTTTGGGAAGCTCCTCCTCAGGGATTGTATAATTGCCCTGCCGATAGTGGGTCTCCATGAAATATATGTGATGGTCGCCGATTTCCCTTTCTTCATTTCGCACAAAGTGAAAACCGTCCCCCAGATAATCCTGAAGCTCTTTTAGCATGGGGGCTGAGTCATGATTCCCCCGCAGAGTGTAAATCCCATATCGGGTGCATTCCATTAACCGCTTCAGCTCACTGCGAATATCAGGCCAGTATTTAGCTGCTTCGGAATCCGCTATCCAGTCTCCTCCCTTCTCCCTCTCATCAAACATATCGCCGGCAAGTATGACTGCTTCGGGTTCCTCTGCTATGACCTGGCTAACAACCTTGGTGAAATTCTTAAGCGAGATTTCCCCTTGTGGAGACCTGTAGTTCTCGTCTCTAAAGCGCTCGGCCTGGATTAGAAGATGTGCATCGCTTAAGATGGCTATTCTGGACATGTCTTATTTTGGCTGAGTTGCCTTGCCTATTTTCTGTGTAAGTATATCACATGGTAACTGGAGTGAGATTGCCTCTTGGAAGGGCAATTGGGATTCGAGAATTTAGCCACTATTTTGCTATCAGTCATAATAATGCTAGCCGGCCTGGCCGATGTAGACTTCTGGCTCCGGCTTATGGGCTCATCAGAAACTATTCTCCCCTACGCCAGAGACTACATGACTATCATTCTTACCGGCATGATCTTCAAGACCACTGCCATGACATTGAATGCCCTGATAAGAGCCGAGGGAAATGCCCGTGTCTCCATGATAGGAATGATCGTAGGAGCCGTATCAAACATAATACTCGATGCGCTATTTATCATACCTCTTCATATGGGAATAAAGGGAGCTGCACTGGCTACCGTGATAGCACAGCTAATCTCTGTATCGTACCTCTTGAGCTATTATTTTTTGAGAAAGAGCTTCCTTAAAATTCATTCAAGAGCCCTGATTGTTGAATGGAACATATTAAGTGAGATATGATGATAAGTGCCGATTATGCGGCGCTTAAGTAAGCTGAAATAGCCTTCGGCGGTATTTGTATGAGCATTACCCCGTACATATTCGCCCGTGCCGTGATTAACAGTTTGATGGTCAGTGAATTCCCTATTGAGTCCTTTATAGGCTAAGAATTCGTCTGTCATTATTGTAGATTCTCTATCAACATGCTCTCGTATGATTTCCTTGAGATTCTTAGCTGTAACTCGTTCTGTTTTGACCGACATTTCCCATTTCAACTCGCAATGAAGCATCCTGACCCTCATCGCTCTTATGGCCAATAATATATCCATGGCATCTGGTTGTCAAGGGAAAATGTCCTCTAATTGTTAAGCGAAAATGTCACCCCCTCTTATCAACATATATTTTGAAACCTCTTCGCCAGGGATGATTCAGGGGAGG
>CAZILT010000142.1:0-6406 GCA_964540185.1 uncultured Dehalococcoidales bacterium | reverse complement strand
GGCACCTCCTTTAGAGTTGCCTATTCTTTATCATTCTTCTCGGAAAGAGGACATTTCTATCGAGTCCTACAGGGGACATTATCATGGAGTTTCAACATGGTTTTTTGGGGGTAGATGTGGGAAATATGCAGGAAATAGTGCCTGTCATTCAGTGATTTTAGAAAAGAACACGTATTGTGTTGTTGTTTTTAGCGTTTTCCTTAGCAGGGCTAATTGCGGCTTGTATATTATGATTCTTCCTTGCTCCGGGGTAACAGGCATATCGAGTATTTTTGATATGAGCTTCTGTACCACATCTGTTTGGCATATTATGGTTGTCTCAGCTTGATTTTGCCTCAGTTCTATGAGAATAGGCAGTAACAATGCTTTCTGCTCATCGGGGCTTATCATACTGGCGATATGCTCAAGCTCTCTCTTCTTAAAGAGATGGGTGCTGCCATCATTACATGCTGTATGTGGATATTCCTCGTGTAGTAAATCAGATAGCCTCTGCTGACTTCGTGGTAGGCCAGCATTTACCAGTCGCAGTTCACCTCTCAAGCATTCTTGGAGCAGTTTCTCATAAGGTAAGTTGTTAAGCATCTATCTACTCTTGAGCCAGTAGCACTTTAACGCGTTTTAGTCGCCCTTTCTCCTCTCTGTCCCTTTCCTCAAACTTCATATTCAAGTACTTTATTGTTGCCTGGAGCCCGGGGATTATCAAGTATTCCAGAGCGTTGGATATCCTTTTTGTCTTGTTTATCTCCATTCCTAATAATTCTAAACCTCTCTGGAGTTCAGCTAATTCTATGGTAGCCGCAAGACATTTTTCAAATAGCTCGGCGGCATGATCTAACCATGAAGAGGTATCGACCATGTTATATCCCCTCATTGGATTTCCCTTGCTCATTGGCTCTAAGGAGGGGAGTCTCACACCCGCTATATTTCTTGAACCAGCAACAACTTTGGCATTAGACTCGGTTGCTATTAGTTCCTTTTCCAGAGATATATATCCATGGTAGCCGGAAGCGATTGATAATGCCCTATAAGCTTCAGAGTAAACGTCTATCAGCTTTCTTTTAGCCTCTACTGCCTCTCTAGCTATCTGCAGGTATTCCAGGGTTAATATGGAAAGCCTGTCTTTTACTATTTTTTGTACTCTTTGGGATAACGCCAGCCTACGTTTCAGCTTGACAAGCTCAATCTTTGTTGGTCTAACTTTGATTAATTGCGCCATTTTGGCTCGCTCTCAGCTCTTTTTGGCGTATTTGGGTAGATACTTTTTAATGAATTTCTCACTAATTAATTTAAGGTCTTCTTCGGGCAGTACTGAGAATAGCCCCCAACCTATATCTAATGTATCTTCCACATTTCTTTTCTCGAATTCCCCTTGAGATATAAATTTTTTCTCAAACTCATCTGCGTTAGCTAAATATATTTTATCCCGTTCACTTAATGCCTCAGCCCCTATGATAGTCGATATTTCCCTGAGGTAACATCCTTCAGCGTAAGCAGAGTATAGTTGCATGAAGACATTGTTGTGGTCCTCCCTGGTTTTACCAGGCCCGATTCCCTCCTTCATCATTCGTGAGAGGGATAAGAAGACGTCTATTGGTGGGTATACCCCTTTTCTTTCCAGGTTCCGGGAAAGCACAATTTGCCCTTCAGTTATATAACCGGTGAGGTCGGGTATGGGATGTGTTATATCATCATCAGGCATAGTCAGGATGGGCATTATAGTTACTGAGCCTTCTTTCCCCATAATCCTGCCTGCCCTCTCATACATAGTGGCCAGGTCGGTGTACATATATCCAGGGTATCCTCTTCTGGATGGTATCTCTTCACGCATGGCGGAAAGCTCACGAAGAGCATCGCAATAGTTGGTCATATCGGCGAGCACAACCAGCACATGCATATTCAGCTTCCATGCCAGGTACGCAGCTGCAGTCAAAGCCAGCCTTGGAGTTGATATTCGCTCTATGACGGGGTCTGACGCCGTGTTAATGAAGGCTACCGTTCTCTCCAGAGCTCCTGTCCTTTCAAGGTTTCTGATGAAGAAAGAAGCGTCATCGTAACTGATACCAACAGCGCCAAAAACTATAGCAAATTTTTCCTCTTTACCTTTGACAGCGGCTTGTCTAATTATTTGAGCTGCGATTCGATTATGTGGCAGGCCTGAGCCACTAAATATAGGCAGTTTCTGACCTCTGACTAAAACATTTAAGCCATCCATTGCTGAGATGCCGGTTTCGATAAATTCTGCTGGAGGCATGCGGGATGCAGGATTGATAGGCTCACCGTTGATATCCAGGTAGTCTTCTGGAATTATAGGTGGTGCTCCATCTATAGGTTCACCCATTCCATTGAAGATTCTTCCTAGAAGGTCATCAGATACTGCTAGCTTCAGTGTCTCGCCTTTGCATCTTATTTTGCTTCCCAAAAGGTCTACTTCACTAACTCCGCCGAATACCTGCACTACAGTTGCTTTCTTGCTGATGTCTATTGCTTGACCGCTTTTTATCTCACCATTGCTGAGTTGAACGTCGACTATCTCATTAAATTTTATACCGGGAATGTTTTCAGCTATGACCAGGGAGCCCTTAGCTTTATTGATTGCCCTTCCTTCTTTAATGTAAAGCGCAGGAATGTTCATGATATTCCTCCTTTATGAGCTATCAGGTTTTGCTCCATTTCTGACCATAGCTCCTTAGTTTGCTTTTCGAATTTGTCGTGGGGTATTTCCTTCAGCCTGGATATCTTGTAGATTATCGGAGATGAGCGAATTACCTCGATACCTACACCTGAATTTAGTATGTCTTGAGACAATTCATAAAATTTTATTATGGTTTTGAGCATAAGGCCAGCTTTTGCTGGCATGCAGTAGGTATCAACTTCATGGTAAGCGCTTTGCTGCAGGAAGTCCTCGCGTATCATGCGGGCGACAAGTAGCAATAATTTGTCTCCCTCGGGCAAAGCCTCAGGGCCTACCAACCTCACAATCTCCTCCAGTTCGGCCTCCTGCTGTAAGATTTTTAAGGCAGTAGCTCTGGTATTCTCCCATCCTGGGTCAGCCTTGTTCCACCAATCTTTAACAGCATCTATGTAGAGGCTATAGCTGGTGAGCCAGCTTATGGCCGGGAAATGTCTCTTGTTCGCCAGCGAGACATCCAGAGCGTATAAAGCGTCCACTATTCTAATAGTACTCTGCGTTACTGGCTCGCTGAAGTCAGCTCCGGGGGGGCTTACAGCTCCGGTCACGGTTACGGACCCTTTTCTTTGAGGACTGCCCAGGCACTCAACCATTCCTGCCCTTTCATAGAAAGAAGAAAGTCTTGAGCCCAGATATGAAGGGAAGCCCTCCTCCCCGGGCATTTCCTCCAATCTGCCGCCCATTTCCCTCATAGCTTCGGCCCATCTTGATGTTGAATCGGCCACCAGCAGAATATCATAGCCCATATCCCTGAAATATTCGCCCATAGTAATGCCGACGAAAATGCTTGCTTCACGAGCTACCACTGGCATATTAGAAGTGTTAGCTATAAATATTTCTTTCTCCTGTAATAGTTTTCCCGTGTTGGGGTCCTTAAGTTTCCTGAAACTATAAAGCACATCAGCCATCTCATTTCCTCTTTCACCACAGCCGATGTAGATATTCAGTTGCGTTTGGGCCCATCTGACTAACTGCTGCTGGGCGACGGTTTTTCCGGTGCCAAAACCTCCTGGTATTGCTGCTTTACCTCCCAGAGCCAGGGGAAACATATAATCCAGGATGCGCATGCCGGTGGTGAGAAGCCCCGAGGGGTCCAATCTCTGGCTATAAGGCCTGGGCTTTCTCACTGGCCATTCCTGCATTAGCTTTAACTCCTTAACCTCTCCCTTGTGCTCTACCCAGGCTATAGGCTCCTCAACAGTATAGTCACCTTTGCGTATTTCTTTTATCCTGCCCTTAATGCCTATGGGTACCATTATTTTGTGCTCTATAAGGCTGGTCTCGGGTACTGTGCCTATTATGTCCCCATAGCTGACAGTATCCCCTGCTTTTACTGTAGGGGTGAATTGCCATTTCTTGTCTCGGGGTAGTGCAGATGCTTTAGCGCCTCGTTTTACAAACGAGCCGGTATTTTCTACCAGTGTAAGCAGCGATTTTTGCAGTCCATCATAAATAGACCCTACGAGACCCGGGCCTAACTCAGCACTCAGGATTCTTCCTGTTCCTCTAACCTCTTCGTCAGTTTGTAATCCCAGGGTATCCTCGTGTGCTTGAATTATAGCCCTGTCTCCCTCCAGGCCTATTATCTCTCCTACAAGCCCCTCTGCACCTATCTCAACGATTTCGTAAACCTGGGAGCCTTTCATGTCATCAGCGATAACTAAAGGACCTGAAACTCTCCATATCTTACCCATCGCGTTAACCTCCTGTACTTGCCGTCATTTTATATTTCTACATCAAACCCGATGGACTGTTTAATAAATGCTTTGTAATAGCTAACAACATCTTTATATTTTGTACCAAATTTTGACGGAGCTTCGATGATTACCGGAGTTATTCTTTTTCCTTCTCTTATACTGGACAGTATATCTGTAACATGTTCTGCATAATCTTCCAGTATCACCACTAAACCAATATCAAGATTTGCTATCAACTCATTTAAAGCGTTTCTTACATCTTCACGAGTATCATGGTCATTCTTTATCAAATAATATCTACTGATACCAACCAGCCTGAACCCGCTGACCAATTCTTCATCTCCTATGACAGCTATGTTTAGCTGCTTAACCGGCATCATACTCACGATACTAAATACCCCTTTATTTCCTCTGTCGAAATACCATCTGCTATTGTTTTCAAAATTATCCTTAAGTTTCGAAGTTCAAACTCCTTAAGGATTAAGTACCAGGCCATCACTAACGGGGACAATACTCTTGGTGATAGTATTTCCTTAAGCAACCTGAATTTATGCTTATCGATGATTTCCTCTACAACTGTGATATTTTTAGTCTTGTCGTAGCTGCTTGATATTTGCTCGGCCACATAGCGGTATTGAGGATTATCCAGCCTCTGGGGCATATCCATAAGCTTAAAGGATAACAAGTCCCTGATATCTTTCTCTGTAATCATGTATCCTCCAGGTATGGTACACTCGGCGGCATCTGTCCCAATACCCTCGATTATAGCCCTGGATGCAATTTGCAAGTTTGCCAGGTCTATGGTGAGGCCAATAGCTTTTGAAAGGACAGAGCCATCTTTTATGCCCCTTGCCATGTTTAACATGCTCTTGTAATATTCACTATCTAATCTAGCTTCGGCCAGAAGTCTGGACTTTGCCCCTCCTGCTGTGTCGTATCCTTCTAAAGCAGGTATATAGCCACCCAGCTTACAGTTGATGAGCAGCTCGATAATGTCCTCCATATTTTTAGCAGCGGCAAGCTCGTCCAGTAAGCCATTGTTATGGATAACACCTACCGGTATCGTAGGGCTATTCTTACCGGTTGAAATACTCTGTAAGGCGGCTTTAACATTCAGGACATCGTACTTTACTATATATGCTCCGGATACCTTCAGCACGTCCTTGGGGAGAAACTTGAATGATTCTACGCTGTTTACACGCTGTACGAAATATTTCCACAGGTGTTCATCTAAATCATCGAAGGTTTTAACAGTTACTTCTTCAAAGTAACTCCCTATATCGGTCTCTCTAATAGCTTCCAGAGCATCCTGAATGCTGGATGCTTTCAGCATCCTATCTGTATGGTTAGGAGACACGACCTTAGCCTCTTCTCCTTTTAGATAAGCTGATATGAATGCATAATTTCCGTAGGACAAAAGCCCTCCTATGTCGCTTTGAAAAGCTCCCTGCTTATTTCAGGCAATAGGTGTGGTAGCAGCATCTCAAGTCTGGTTTCATATGTATTATCTATTCGGAGTTTTCCATCAATTTCTTCAGCTATAACACCCCCCAGAAAATCATCCTCCTTGACTTCTATTATCCTGCCAGCTAATTTCTTATCACCTTCAAGGCATTTTCGAGCCAGGTTCATATCTTTGCTAGAAACGTAAATCCGGCACTTATTTGTCCCTAATCCATCTATGCTTTCTTTAATCAGGCTCAGAAAGCAGTTCTTTTCGTTTGCAGATTGAGACAACTCTTGCTTAGCCCTGTCGATTATTTTAGTGATTACATCATTTTTGGCACGTGATATTTCCTGACGTGCTTTTATAGAAGATTGGGCTAAGATTCTAGCACCTTCCTCATGGGCTTCTTCCAGCTTCTTACGTTTCTCTTCCTGGAAACTCCTTTCCCGCTGTTTTTGGGCTCTTTCTATCTCTTCGTGTGCCTTTTCCTCGGCTTCCTCTATTATAGTCTGGGCCTCCATTCTTACTTTGCTGACAACGGCTTTACTTACCTTTTCCATTTTTAAGATACCC
>CAZILT010000141.1:0-7017 GCA_964540185.1 uncultured Dehalococcoidales bacterium | reverse complement strand
AGCCCAAAAGAAAGGAGATGCTAGAGCGGAAATAAACGGGGCGAGTAAAGCTATTGATACTTTAGGAGGCAAGCTAAGCCAGGTAAAGAAAGTAGAGATGGAAGGGCTCAGCGGTGAGCGCTATTTAGTGATTATTGATAAAATATATCCCACGCCGGAAAAATATCCGCGCCGCACTGGGATACCGATGCGACGCCCAATTTAAAATAAAAGGTGGCCCTCGTCCGCCCCACCTCTTATCTGTCGAAGGGCGCGAGGGAGAGGAGGTGAATGAAGATGTGGCGCACAAGATATTGGAAGTTTTACTTTGGACTTCCTCCCTTTGGTTTCTATTTCCATGGACCAAAACCATCCCCAAGCAAGGAAGAATACCTTGACATGCTTGAGGAATATAAAAAGGACCTGGAGGAGGAACTAAAGGGGGTAGAGAAGGAGATTGAGGATGTAAGGAATAGCCCATAGCTTAGGTCGCTGGAGGAATTCTGCAGATTAAGCTATATTCCTGCTCTGAAGCGGCACGGGTATTGACATTGCTACACATAATACACATAATTAAGAAACAATGGATATGAGCTACTAAGGTAGAAGGGGGTAATTATTGATGCAAGCATACTGTTTTAAGTGTCGAACAAAAAGAGAGATAAGAAATCCACAGCATGTCACCCTTAAGAATGGAAGGCCAGCAGTTCGCGGGACCTGTTCTGTATGCGGGACCAAAGTATTTAGAATCGGCAAGGCTTAACTCCCCAGGATGACATAGGCAAGGTCACCGGAGATAATTTCGGGTCAGCTTCTTCACAAGTGCTAGAATAAGCTAAAAGGAAGCTGCACTTCTGGGCGGCTAGGGGTATATGGTTGCCAGAAAGTGGGATGTCCCTATTTACTAACAAGGAGGAAAGGTAAACCATGGGAACGATAAATGTAGCCATTATAGGTGTTGGCAATTGTGCCTCTTCACTGGTTCAGGGAGTTTACTACTATAAAAATGCTAAGGAAGATGAGTTTGTCCCCGGTTTAATGCATGTCAATCTGGGAGGCTATCATATATCCGATATCAACTTTGTGGCTGCGTTTGATATTGACAAAAACAAAGTGGGCAAAGACCTGTCTAAAGCTATTTATACCCCACCTAATAACACCTTCAAATTCTGTGATGTACCTAAGACCGGAGTCAGAGTCGAGCGTGGTATGACCCATGATGGGCTGGGCAAATATCTGTCTCAAATTATTACTAAGGCGCCGGGACCAACAGCCGATATAGTAAGCATCCTCAGGGAGACCAAAACTGATGTGGTACTCAATTATTTGCCTGTAGGGAGCGAGGAGGCAACCAAGTGGTACATAGAGCAGGTGCTGACTGCTGGCTGCGGCTTTGTCAATTGCATACCAGTGTTCACCGCTCGTGAGCTTTACTGGCAAAGCCGATTTGCTGAGCGAGGATTACCCGTCATTGGTGACGATATCAAGTCTCAGGTTGGTGCTACCATCACGCATCGGGTATTGACCAGGCTCTTCCGGGAGAGAGGTGTCAGGCTGGAACGAACTTATCAATTGAACTTCGGTGGCAACACTGATTTCTATAATATGCTGGAAAGAGAGCGCCTGGAATCCAAGAGGATTTCCAAGACAAATGCTGTTACCTCGCAGCTAGATTACGATATGGGCGCTGATAACATTCACGTTGGTCCCAGTGACTATGTCCCCTGGCTGGCTGATCGCAAGTTTTGCCATATAAGGATGGAGGGACGTACCTTTGGTGATGTCCCTCTGAATCTGGAACTGAAGATGGAGGTATGGGATAGTCCCAATTCAGCCGGTGTGGTTATTGATGCCTTAAGGTGTTGTAAATTAGCTTTAGACCGCGGGCTAAGTGGCGCTATTGTGGCCCCTTCATCCTACTTCATGAAATCCCCGCCAATCCAGTATTCCGATGATGAGGCTCGCTTAAGAACCGAAGCATTTATCACGGGAGGGGAGCAAGGAGGTCCGATTTCATTGCCCGAACCGCAGCTGGTTAAGGTTTCGGGATAAGCCTCTCTACATCAAGGCATTATTAACCTTAAACAGCATACCTTAAAAGTAATCTATCATTATATTGTTTCATCCAGCGAGGCTGAATAAATCTGACGAGGTTAGGTGACTTAAAAACGATCTCCCTAAGTTGAAGATATTTGCGGAAAATATTCGCCATGCCACTGAGAATCACAGGAGAGCGTTCAAGCTAAGGCCAAGCAGTGAAAAGAAAGGTATGGTTGTGGAATGCTAAATTTAGAGGAAATTCGAACAAATCTGGGCTCTCGCATTGCCAATCCTATAGTTAGAATCTTAGCTAGAACTGGGATGAGTCCTGATATTGTCAGCTCTATAGGTTTAGCTATAGATATTGGTGCAGCTTATCTTGTTGCCACTGGCCATTTTTTTCTTGGCGGGGTCCTGGTTTTAATCGCCGGGCTGTTCGACCTTCTCGATGGAGCCTTGGCTCGCTTTACCAGGCAGACTACAAAGTTTGGTGCCATCCTGGATTCTACATTTGACCGAGTTTCCGAAGCAGCCATATTTTGC
The DNA here is from genome assembly GCA_964540185.1 of uncultured Dehalococcoidales bacterium. GTDB lineage: Bacteria > Chloroflexota > Dehalococcoidia > GIF9 > AB-539-J10 > CAZCKW01. The sequence continues at coordinate 4,455 of CAZILT010000141.1, read as the reverse complement.
GGTCTGCTAATCTCATTTATGTCAAGAGGAACCACTTTAGAAATTGTGCTCATCTTTGTTGCCTTAGTCGGCTCTTTTCTTGTTAGCTATACAAGGGCCAGGGCGGAAGGTTTGGGCTTGGAGTGTAAGGTTGGTTTGTTTACCAGGGCTGAGAGGGTTATAGTATTGGCGATAGGTTTGCTTATAAACCAAATTTTCATCGCTTTATGGGTTCTGGTGGTTTTTGTTTATATCACTGTAGCTCAAAGGCTGCTTTACCTATGGCGCCAAGCAAAAAGTAAGGGGGGTTAGTTAGATGGCTGTTATAGCTATTACAGGAGGTCAATGGGGCGATGAGGGAAAGGGGAGGATAGTTGATTTACTAGCTGAGAAGGCTAGAGTGGTAGTTCGTTTCTCAGGGGGTGACAATGCTGGACATACAGTAATTAATCCCTTTGGTAAATTCGCCTTACACCTTGTGCCTTCAGGGATCTTCTATCCCGGTACAATCTGTATTATCAGCAATGGTGTGGTTATCAACCCCTCGGTGCTCCTCAAGGAAATAGATGAACTTAAAAATCACGGGGTGAATGTAAGCCATCTGTTCGTGAGCGACCGTGCTCATCTTATTATGCCCTATCATATCCTCCTTGATGGGCTAGAGGAGGAAAGGCGTGGTAAAGGAGCTATAGGTACTACGCGAAAGGGAGTGGGGCCCGCATTTACTGATAAAGTGGCGCGGGTGGGAATCCGTGCTGGAGACCTACTGGATAAAAATGAGCTTCTGGCTCGGTTAAGGGCAGCCCTTGAATTTAAGAACATCGTTCTTACCAAGATCTATGGGCATCCACCTCTGAAACTGGAAGAAATTTTTGAACAATATTGTCATTACGGGGAGCAATTAACTCCGTTCATTCGGGAAACTCATTCTATAGTTCGCCAAGCATTATTGAGAAAAGAGCTAGTTTTGTTAGAAGGGGCTCAGGGGGCTTTGCTTGATCCCGACTTCGGTACATATCCTTATGTAACCTCGTCTTCGCCGCTAGCTGGAGGAGGATGTACTGGAGCAGGCATAGGCCCGATGGAATTTAATCGCAATATTGGAGTATTTAAGGCTTACATCACCCGAGTTGGCGGTGGCCCTATGCCCACTGAGCTAAAGGATGAAGTCGGCGAACTTATACGAGAGAAAGCTCATGAATATGGCACTACAACGGGAAGGCCGCGGCGCTGTGGTTGGTTTGATGCTGTAGCTGGGCGCCTGACTGTTCAAGTAGGTGGCTTCAGCGATATAGCTCTAACCCACCTCGATATTTATGATGGGTTCCCTTCAATTAAGATATGCACCGCTTATAAACTTGATAACGACATTTTAGATTCTTTTCCCAGCAATGCTGCTATATTAGAGAAATGCCAGCCTTTGTATGAGGAGCTACCAGGTTGGCAAGAGTCAACAAGGGAAGTTCGCAACTTTGACTACCTGCCATCAAAGGCTCGCCGCTACATAGCCAGGCTTGAAGAGCTTCTTTTCTGCCCCATCAGTCTTATCACAGTGGGACGAAGTCGGGAGCAGGCGATAGAGGTGAGGCCTATATTGCCTTGAGGATTCGGAACTTTCAGAGCGTTCAGTCAAATCTTTATAAATGAGCGGATTTGGGCGGTATAGCCAGGTCGATGTTATAATTCCTTACCGTTGTCCGAATAATCTCGGCCGATTTCTCATCAGGCTCAACTAAAGGTAAGCGAGGTTTGCCTACAGGGAACCCAATATGATTCAAGGCATACCTAACAGGCATAGGATTGGAAATAATAAACAGAGCATTTATCAGTGGTAACAAGCGGCGGTGGATAGCGGCTGCCTCCCGAGTTTCGCCGTCGAGAAATTTCTCTATCATATCCTTCATCTGAATTCCTACTAAGTGTGAAGCAACACCGACTACCCCATACCCACCCAGAGCAAGTATAGGCAGGGTATCCCCATCATTGCCGCTGTAAACCAGGAAATCGCTCTTAGCCTCCTGGATGATGTGAGCTATCTGGCGAAAATTACCGCTGGCTTCCTTTATACCAACAATGTTATCAATCTGGCTTAGCTTGATCACGGTATCGGCAGCGAGGTTAGTGGCTGTACGCGATGGTACATTGTACAGTATGCAAGGCAAAGTTGTAGCTCGGGCAATAGCACTGAAATGCTCAAATAAGCCCTGCTGCGTCGGCCGATTATAATAAGGAACCACCAGCAGACAAGCAGCAACCCCGATTTTCTCTGCCTCCTTAGTTAGCTCCTGGCTATACTTAGTATCATAGCTGCCAGTGCTAGCCACAATCGCACCGCGGTTGCCTATGGCCGACTTCACTTCTGTGAAAAGACGAACCTCTTCTTCAAATCTAAGGGTAGCTCCTTCTCCAGTAGTACCACAGACTACTAAGCCATCGCTGCCGGAATCAAGTAGAGCTTGGGCTAAATTTTTGGCCTGTTGGTAGTCAACTTCCCCCTCGTTGTCAAAGGGCGTGACCATGGCTGTTAATAACCGCCCTAGGTTGCACATGTTAAGTTATCCTCCTTTTGCCTGATGGGAGCATGTAACGAGTTCTGCTCCCTTTCTTGCATCCTATCAGACCTATCTTTATTCCCTCCTCAGCAATCTGCACAGCATTTAATGCCGCCCCCCTATGTAAATTATCAGCTACTATCCACATAACTAGCCCCTGGGTGTGAGAAACATCCCTTCGGATTCTGCCCACGAATACACGATCTGAGCCAGTAGCTGCCCAAGGTTGAGGATAAAAACTAACACTGGGATCATCAAGAACCCCAACTCGGGATGTTTGAGCTAGGATACTCCTTGCCTCTTCCGGAGTCATAGGTGAAGCAAATTCCACATTCACTGCCGCACTATGACCAAAGTAAACAGGAACTCGAACACAGGTGGCCGAAATAGCTATATCCTCTGCATGCATTATTTTTTGTGTTTCTTCCACCACACTCTGCTCTTCCTTAGTATAGCCATTGTCCAAAAAGACGCCGATTTCTGGCAGCACATTAAAAGCTATTTGATGAGAATAAATATGAGGGCAAACACGACGCCCCTCTAAAACTTGCCTTACCTGGCTTGTTAGCTCTTTTAGAGCATCAGCACCGCTGTCTGATACCGATTGATAAGTGCTTATAATAATTCGTTTTATAGGATTAACCTTATGTAAAGGATAAAGTGCTACCACCAATTGGATTGTGTGGCAACTCGGGCTAGCGATTATTCCTTTATGCCACTTTATATCTTCGGGATTTACCTCAGGGGCCACCAGAGGAACTGTGGGGTCCATTCTGAAGGCAGCGCTATTATCAATAACCACCGCTCTAGCCTTAACAGCTAAGGGTGACAGGCGGTGGCTAATATCTGCACCAGCCGAAAAAAAGGCGATGTCAACACCATGAAATATCTCTGGAGTAGCTTCCTCAACTTGGATCCTCCGATGATTAAAGAAGAGTTTTGTACCTGAAGAGCGGTTGGAGGCAAGTAGCTGGATCGAAGCTATAGGAAAATCCCGCTGCTCAAGCACCCTGATAAGTTCCTGCCCTGCAAGCCCAGTGGCACCAACAATAGCTACATTGAAGCCTCCCATATCTTTGCTCCTACAACTTCAATAACGCATCCAACCCATAAATCAGTTCCTTGTGTTTTGTTACCTCTTTGATGGCCAAAATAACGCCTGGTATGTACGATTCCCGGCTTATAGTTTCATAACGCAAGCTCAGAGTCTGACCCGCACTGCTAAATATAACCTCTTGTCCTGCCATAAATCCTGGCGAGCGCAGGCTATGAATAGCTATGCCCCCTATTTTCCCACCCCTGACACTGCTGACTGTTTCTTCCTCAGTTTTAGGATAGACGAAAGGTTTGCCATGCGCTTCTAGCATAGCTTTTGCTGTAGCCACAGCGGTCCCCGAAGGAGCATCGATTTTCTTCTCGTGGTGCATTTCTATAATCTCAGCATAGTCAAAGAATTTAGCAGCACCTCTTGCTAATCGCATCAAGAGCACTGCCCCTAGTGAAAAGTTGGGGGCCACTACAGCGCCAACCTCGTTAGCTTGGCACAATTGCTCAATCTCTGTTAGATTTTCCTCAGAAAGACCTGTGGTCCCGATAACCATTCTGACCTTTTGCTTAATGGCGATGCGAGCAGCCGCTATAGAAGCCTCAGCATTAGTGAAATCTACCAGCACATCAGGGCTGCAGCTCTTCACAAGAAAGTCTAAGTCGGAGGAAAACGGCACCAGTTCTGAAGTTCCAGTTAAAGGTTCACTTAAAGGAAGGTATTTCTGAGTTACTTTTTTTTCTACAGCACCAACTATCTTCAGCCCAGGCTCGCAGAGTACCGCTCTGGTAATCTCCTGCCCCATCTTGCCCAGGGCTCCATGGATTACTACCCTTGTGCGGTCCACATATCACCTCCCCCATGCGTTGACATGTTTTA
>CAZILT010000140.1:0-5701 GCA_964540185.1 uncultured Dehalococcoidales bacterium | reverse complement strand
GATTGGATTGGAGCCACAGAAGATACTCCTCCAGAGAAGCTCGACTGCGCTATTGACTTTACTCCAGTAGGAATACCTGTCCGCGAAGCGTTGAAGAATTTGCAGAAAGGTGGGAGGGTGGTAATAAATGCTATCCGCAAGACAACGCCTATCCCCGAATTAGATTATGCGGAGCATCTCTGGTATGAGAAAGAGCTGAAAAGCGTGGCCAACGTCACCAGAAGAGATGCCCAGGAATTTCTCCCCCTGGCGGCTGAAATTCCCATTGTGCCTGAGGTTCGAGAGTTTAAGCTGGAAGAAGCTAATGAGGCCTTAGTCCTACTCAAGGAAGGTAAAATCCGTGGGGCCGGGGTCCTGAACTTCCTGAAGTGAAAGGATTATAAATCATGATAACTCAAATTTTGCTGGTAGTTGCCGTAATACTCCTGGTGGTGCTGATTTTCCTTGTTGTCAGGGGGAGAGGAGTTAAACCCAGTGATATTGAGAACGCTATGTCAAGCACCTGGACAAAGCTAGGCCTGGATGAAAAGATAGGAAAGATAGCAATCCATGCGCAGGATATCAGAGATAGTCACCGGTCAATTGAGCAGATGCTTCGAGTGCCAACGGAGCGAGCAGCGCTAGGCGAAATCAGTTTGGAGACAATCCTGTTAGACCAGCTCCCTCCAGATATGTTCGGCATTAGAAAAGTGATACTTGATGGAAAAATCCCCGATGCACATATCAGGTCAACCGTGGGACTCATTTGTATAGATTCCAAGTTTCCCCTGGATAACTACAGAAAGATGATGGAGGTTGAAGATTCCAAGGAAAAGAAGGAATTCAAACATGATTTTCGTAAGGATGTTCAAAATCACCTCAACAAGATAGCTGAAGATTACATATGTCCCGAGAAAGGCTCAGCGGAGTTTGCCTTCGCCTATATTCCATCTGAAGGCGTTTATTACTTCCTGGTAAACGAAGAATTTGCAATGCTGCGAGACTTTACCAAAAGAGGAGTTCAGGTTGTATCCCCACTGACGCTCTCCCACAAAATCGAGCTCATCAAGGCTGGCGTCCATGCCAAAAAGCTCTCTGAAGAGGCAGAGAGGGTCAGAAATGACCTTAATATAATCTCCCACAGATTTGACGCAATTGACGAGCTATGGCGGGTGTTTTACAGCACCCATCTAAGAAATGCAGGAGAAAAGGCAGAGGAACTCGATAGGGCTTATAACAAGCTGAGAGACGAATTCGACAGGATTGCCAGGATGTCAAAAGAGTAAGAAAGGACACTGTGGAAAAGCGCAGGGCAGGTAAATCACCGGGAGGCATGGGGGCTGAGGGCAAAGCCGAGGATGGAAAAATCAGACTCGACAGGAATACTTTAGCTCAAGGAGCTAAAAGGGCCGGTAAACAATTCCTTACTTTGCTACCTGCCATGGTAGGCGTTGTACTGCTCATAGGGTTATTTAACGCATTTGTCTCAAAAGAAATGCTGGCTACCGTGTTCTCAGGTGCCCCGGCATTGGATACCCTCCTGGGGGCGTGCTTTGGCAGCATAGTTGCGGGGAACCCCATCAATAGCTATATCATCGGAGGCGAGTTATTGAATCATGGCGTCAGCCTGTTTGCTGTTACAGCCTTCATCATTGCGTGGGTAACCGTAGGCTTGGTGCAGTTGCCTGCCGAGATAGCTGCTCTGGGCAAGAGGTTCGCCCTCCTGAGAAACTCCTTATGTTTTGTTCTGGCAATACCTATTGCCATCCTCACGGTGGCTATACTCAATCTTATAGTGAGATGAACAGCTTAAAAGCGAACAGCACTCGAAAATCCGAGGGCACAAAGTCCACCAATCGCATGCTCATTTTTCCAGTTGTTGTGGTAGTGGTCTATGGGATACTTTTCGCCATTATGCCCGACAAGACACTTCTGGCACTGAAGAGCAGCAGCAATGTTTTCCTCAGTATAGCCAAATCACTGGGTTTGGTCCTTATCGTTATGCTGGTTTTGAATCTCTTGGTAAAACCAGCGCAGATTGTAAAAGTTCTGGGCAGCGGCACTGGCATTAAAGGTATGATTCTCCCAGCAGCAGCAGGGATTATCTCCGCAGGGCCTATCTATGTATGGTATCCCCTGCTCAAGGACCTCAAAGAAAAAGGTGCAGGAATCCCACAGATAGCGGTATTTCTATACAACAGAGCTGTTAAGCCTTTTCTTTTGCCCGTGATGATTGCCTACTTCGGATGGGAATATGTGGCGATATTGACGGTCCTTACAATTCTGGGCTCAATAGTGGTTGGATACTCCCTGGGCATTTTGATGAAGGAAAAAGAAAGCTTGTGAGTTTAACACCATACATGCAAATTTTATTTGTGATCCTGAAGATTATTGGCTGGATTGCCCTGGTAATTCTAGGGTGGCTTGTCGTTGTCCACCCCGTTACCAAGCTAGTACGGCGTAGGACAGGCTTACCTGATCCTACCTTTATTATCTACTTCATAAATAATCCAATACGGCGAAAATTCCAACCGCCTGGCGGTGTTGTTGACCATGTCCACATTCAGGAGGGGATGAATATCCTGGAAGTAGGGCCGGGCACCGGATTTTACACCTTTGAAGCTGCGCGGCGTGCCGGGCCATCAGGACATGTTTATGCCATAGATATTAAACCTCGGGTTATAGCTATACTTAATGGAAGGGTTGAACAAGCAGCAGTTAAAAATATAACCACCAAAGTTGCCTCCGCCTATGAAATCCCTTTGCCAAGTGAAAGTATAGATCGAGTTTTCATGGTGCATGTTCTGCCAGAGATACCTGACAAGCAAAAAGCGCTACATGAAATCCGCAGGGTATTAAAACGGGGAGGTTTACTAACACTGGCTGAGGGTTTGATTGACCCTGACTATCGCTTGCAGAAAACAGAAATCAGCTGGTGTAGAGACACCGGCTTTGAACTGGTGGGAAGCTATGGCACTGTCTTATTCTATGTGCTTACGTTTCAATTAGCCTGATTGACTTAGCCATATCACCTGCGGTATCATGCTTTAGTTAAATTTTACACATTTCAAAATGGTCGCAGAGAAGGAAAAGGCGGTAGAAATAGCCATTGAGCAGATTGAAAGGCAATTTGGCAAAGGTTCCATTATGAAGTTAGGTGAAACCGCAGCCAAATTGTCTGAGGATGCTATTTCAACCGGGGCACTGGCCCTTGATTTAGCCTTAGGTATAGGCGGCATCCCCCGTGGACGAGTCACCGAGATTTTTGGCTCCGAAGCTTCAGGGAAAACTACACTTGCCCAGCATATAATCGCTGAAGCTCAGAAGACTGGTGGCATTGCCGCCTACATCGATGTTGAGCATGCCCTCGACCCACTATATGCCTCTAATTGTGGTGTTAATATAGATGACCTGCTTGTTGCTCAGCCAGACAACGGTGAGCAGGCTCTGGAGATTACCGAAACTCTGGTAAGGAGTGGTGCTGTGGATGTGGTAGTCGTTGATAGTGTAGCGGCCCTGGTACCAAAAGCGGAGATAGAGGGTGAGATGGGTGATGTCCATGTTGGCCTACAGGCCCGGTTGATGTCACAGGCACTGAGAAAATTGACAGGTTGCATCAGCAGGTCCAGGACAGCGGTGATTTTTATCAATCAACTGCGGGAGAAGGTGGGGATCATTTTTGGCAACCCGGAGGTAACCCCCGGCGGAAGGGCACTCAAGTTTTATAGCTCTGTGAGGATAGACTTAAGGCGAGGTGAACCCATTAAGCAGGGCGCTGAGATAATAGGCAGCAGTGTCAAAGCCAGGGTAGTTAAGAACAAAGTAGCTCCTCCCTTCCACAGAGCTGACTTCGACATAATGTTTAATCATGGCATAAGCAAAGAAGGGGGCTTGGTTGACCTCGGAATAGCCAAAGGCATAGTGAAGAAAGCTGGTTCATTCTTTACCTATGGTGAGACGAAGTTAGGGCAAGGCAGAGAGAATGCCAAAGATTACCTGAGACAGAATCCTGATCTTGCTTTGCAGCTAGAGCGGGAAATCAGAGCTTTAGCGGTCACCCCCGGTAGACCCCTCAAGCAGGCTGCAGAGACTACTTCACAGGGCTAATGACATCCAGGCAGGAAAGTGCCACTTGGTAAACAACAGTGCCTTTCAGCGTTGTCTTGATACAGCTTACCGCTACCTCCATTATCGTCCACGCAGTGAAGCAGAGATAAAGCAGCGACTTCACCAGCGCGGCTTTGATACCGAAGCAATAGAGAAAACAATCGCCAGACTTAAAGAACAAGATTTAATCGATGACTATGCCTTCGCTTTGTTCTGGAAGGATAACCGGCTATCGTTCAAGCCTAAGAGCAAAAGGCTAATAGCAAAGGAACTAAGCGATAAGAAAGTAGCTCGGGAAATAATAGAACAGCTAACAGGAGACATAGATGATATGGATAATGCCTGTAAGTTAGGTCGCGGGAGGATGCATCTCCTTGCTCACTTAGATTATCCTGATTTTCACCGGCGGTTATCTAATTATCTCAGTTACCGCGGCTTCAACTACGAAGTTGTAAGGCACACGGTGGCTCTTCTGTGGCAGGAAAAAGAGCAAAATTAAGATGATAGATTGGAGTTTGGTGGGCAAAATCGCAGGCGGTGGTTTTGGGGTAACCATCTTAGTGCTAGCAGTTGTGACCATAGTGATATGGCTTATAGGGCTTGTGACTCAAAGGGCTGCTGCAAGACATAAAAAGTAATGTTATAGCCAAATCATTTAATTTAGGCGCAGATTAAGATGTTCGGTTTATACCAGATGGCTTTTCTTGACCTTACCTGGGGTAACATCTTGATGCTTTTCCTTGCCGGTGGGATGCTTTACCTTGGTATTATCAAGAAAATGGAGCCCTTTCTACTGGTGCCTATTGCTTTTGGCATAATACTGGTCAACATACCCTTTGCCGGTCTAATGGTCCATGCACAACCAACCGAGGCTGGCGCCGTCCCGATGCCAGTAGAGGTGCATGGGGGCTTGGGGGAATTAATGAAGGCGGTGGCTGAAGGGGAAGTCGGCATAATAAATGTGATATACCAGCTCGGGGTACCAAACTGAAATAATTCCTATGCTTATGTTTCTCTGTATCGGGGCAATGGCCGACTTTTCACCATGTATAGCTCGCCCTGTCTATCTTCTATTTGGTGCCGCCACCCAGCTAGGAGTTTTTGTTGTCCTTGTTCTTTCCTTAGTTACACACCAGTTTAGCTTAGGTGAGGCTGCTTCCATTGGCATTATTGGAGGAGCTACAGGGCCGGTTGCAGTTTATCTTACGGTGGCTAAAGCTCCCCATTTGCTAGGTCCAATTGCGCTTGTAGCCTACTCCTATATGGCGCTGGTGCCGGTGCTTCAGCCACCAATAATAAGGGCACTCATCCCGAAAAAGCAGCGACAAATATACATGAAGCCTCAGTTCCGTGAGGTTTCCACCACAGAGAAGATTATTTTCCCCATAGCAATCTTCATAGTCACTGCTCTTTTTGTTCCTAAAGCAGCGCCTCTCATTGGCATGCTTATGTTCGGCAATTTACTTTATGTCAGTGGTGTTACTGATAGATTAGCCCAATCAGTAAGCACTGTATTCCCTTAATCCGTGGATTGGCTAAAAATGTATGGGGAATAATGCAATTTCAGGGCGGTAGTGATGTTTTGGAGGCAAAAGTTTAGCCGACTGGAGACTTC
>CAZILT010000139.1:0-2468 GCA_964540185.1 uncultured Dehalococcoidales bacterium | reverse complement strand
ATAAAGGAAGAACGGGGCTCCGCAGAAAGCAGTAATTACACCTACGGGAATCTCCGTGGGGGGAAGCAGAGTATGGGCTAAGGCATCAGCTAAGATGAGAAATATGGCACCCACTAAGAAGGATAAAGGGAGCAGAAAACGATGGTCCGGGCCCCAAATGAGCCTCACTGCGTGAGGAACGATTATGCCCATGAAACCAATTAGACCGGTGAAGCATACTGCAGCAGAGGTAATGAGAGTGGCAGCAGTTAGCAGGACGAGCTTAACCCTTTCTACGTTAATGCCCAATTGTTGTGCCTGCGCCTCATCAAGCTGCATCACATTGAGGTGTCGGGCATGAAGCCAGATGACTATGCTACCCGCTAACACAAATGGGAGAACTGTCCAAACCTCGGCCCATTTGGTTAAGGAAAGCCCACCCAGCAGCCAGAATACAATCCCGTGCAATTTCTCACCACAGATGGTCAACAGGTAGGATGTGATAGAAGATAAGAAAGCGCCTAAAGCCACCCCGGCCAGGATAAGAGTGGTTGCTGGTAAGGTCTTGCCCACACGAGCCACTGAATAGACCACCGCGACAGCACCCATCCCCCCTGTAAAGGCCAATAAGGGGACAGCTCCGAAGCTCATCCAGGAAAGGCTGAAAGGAATGAGAAAGGCAACAGTGGCACCTAACCCGGCTCCCGAGGCAACACCCAGGAGATAAGGGTCAGCTAAAGGATTGCGAAAAAGCCCCTGGTAGGTAGCTCCAGCCACTGCTAAAGATGCTCCTACTAAACCCGCCAGAAGGATGCGGGGAAGCCTGATATCCAGGATTATGGTGTTAAAAGTTTCCGGCCAGGCGTGGACGATATGGACAAAAGGCAATTTGGACAGCAGTATCTCAAAGCAGGTTGGGAAAGGTATATGAGCACTTCCCAAAGTGGTGGCAAATACAATCGCTACCAAAAGCAGCCCGGCAAGTCCAACCAAGGCATAAACTCTGCCTTGCCAGCGAAGGGCATAAGGTAAGATGGTCTCGCTAGCAGGTTTACCAAATGGCTTGGAAATGGCATGTGACATTTAATCTGTCCTCATCATTTAATGCTTCTGTATTCAAGCTCGGCAGAGACCTCCAAAAACCAGACATTGTCCCTTTTCTGTTTCTTGCCTGGGACAATTTTGAGTGGCGTCTCAAAAATGGGACCGTCAGTGACAAAAGTATGATATTCTCCAGATTCGCCACAGGGATGGCAACCAAATTTCCTGATTTTGGTTAAGAAAGCCTTGTTCAAGCTTTTGCCAAGCAAGCCTTCATCCAGCCTGGTAGCTACAACTATGGCTTTAAATCCACTTTCCCAAAATTCAGCCAGGAGTTCTCCAGGGTCAATCCCCCAGAGGGGCAAAGTAGATTTTATTTTAAGCTCAGCGCAAACGCGCTCTATCCACTCCCTATGCTCCTCTAAATCCATATCGCCAAAAACTCCTCCTTCTATACCTTTACCCTTGAGTTGCCTTACAACCCTCTTAAAGTTCTCCTCGTAATTTTCCCAGGAGGTCTTAACCTGAATGAGGGGAATACCAATAGCTTCTGCCTGCAGAGCTAAAACACTTGCTTTGATTCCGTGAGACCTTGACCTCTCCCCATCCTCGGAAATGAAATTGATTAGATATGAAACCTGGTGACCTTGCAGAATAGCTTTGTAGGTTGCTAAGGCAGACTCCTTCCCCCCACTCCAGGAAGCGAAAACCTTCATTTAACCAGCTCCTTCAATGGTTTCTTCTACCTCAAAGAGAGCGGTATTGGCGTGACACCCACAAGAGATTGCCACAGCGAGCGAATAAGGAGGTTCTAACCTTTCAATATACTCCAACCATTCTTTTACCTCAGCCCCTGATACTACTCCTACGCCCCCAAGATCGCGACTTACAAAAATTTTGTAATGATCCACCACCTCAGATAGGGAGAATTCAAGAAGCACATGCATAGGGGCAACTTTGTTACGACCGGTCACCGGGCAGATTTTTGGCTGTGAGCAAGGAATCTCGCACCGCATGCCCTTGGGCATATAGCTTGATATGATAGTCCCTGAATTTTTGGCGAGAACCAGCTTTTGTGGTAAGCCAGCCAAGGCCCTCTTTACCAAGAATTTGCGCTTGGTTATTTTGAGCCGCCTTGTTGTCAACCATTTCTCTGTCAATTTGCTAGCAATCCCTCCAGGGATGGCAGGAATAATCCACTGAGGGTTCCCATATTTCAAAATGTTTGCCAATACACCTGTCACCTCACCAATAACAAGCACTATTCCTTCTATTTTTGCCCCTCTCATATCTTTTTCAGCTAGTATGGCATCAGCTACCCCGCTGGCCAGGCAGTCTTGGCTCAAATCTATTACTACAACTCTGGCTCCAGCCTTTTTGGCAATCGTTGCTCCTTTTGTACCCCAGCGTCCCCCACCAACGCATACCAGGAAATCTCCCTTCCCAAT